>DAOWMR010000105.1 GCA_030642995.1 Spirochaetales bacterium | reverse complement strand
GTCCCTGTTCTGGATATCTTTTGCGGTGGTGATTTCAGGCCGCGCTCGTCGCGCGGCCGTATGACACCTACCAGTTCTCTCGGATCAGTTCAAAGTAGCCCTGCGGGTGCTTGCAAGCCGGGCACATCGTCGGCGGTTCAATGCCTTCAAAAACATAGCCGCAATTTATGCATGCCCACACCGTGCCTTCCTCCCGCTTGAAGACACTGCCGTCCAGCAAGTTCGCGCGGAGCTTGTTGTATCGTTTCTCGTGCTGTTTCTCGGCGACGCTCACGGCGTTGAACTGTGCCGCAATCCCGGGGAATCCCTCTTGGTTTGCGACGTCGGCAAAGCCCTTGTACAGCTCGGTCCATTCGAAATGCTCGCCGGCTGCCGCGTGGGCGAGATTTTCGGCAGTGTCTGGAACGGCTGCCTCGCCCCCGAAACCTGCAGGGTATGCGGCCGTGATCTCGCAGTCGCCGCCCTCGAGGTAGGTGAAGAACCGCTTGGCGTGCTCTTTCTCATGGTTGGCCGTTTCTTCAAAGACCGCGGCTATCTGGACGTAGCCTTCTTTGCGGGCCCGGGATGCTGCGAATGTGTAGCGATTACGAGCCTGAGATTCACCGGCAAACGCGGCAAGCAGGTTCTTCTCGGTCTGGGTGCCTTTGACACTCTTCATAGGTATGCCCTCTCCGTACTGGATTTGTCTACTCAACTATAGACCGGAACAGTTCAGGGCACAAGAGAACGTTGTTGCCGGGGCGGTTCAGGCGGCATGGGGGCGCCGACCATCACGGTTGCGCGCCCCTGCATGCCCGGCGACTCACTTGCCGCCGGCACCCTCAACAAGCTCCAGCACGGCTTCAATGAAGAGGGAGGCGTATTCCCACTCACCGTTCTCGAAGGTCTCGAGCGTGCGTACGTCAAGTGCCCCATGGGCACGAAGCAGCCGATCATCGACGGTCCGTGCAGTGAGCACGTAGCCGACTCTGGCTCCTTCCGGCAGCTCAATTCCGTTGGCAAACTCAATTGCGCGCCCATGTACGGATCCCGGCTTGGCCGGTAGCACTTCACTGCCCAATGACCGGCCGGTGGCGAGATCGATCAGTTCCAGGGTGATCTCAAACTCGCCCTGACTGTTGACATCGAAGGCGTCGCCGAGTGCGGCAATCCGATTTCTCGCCTCGTTTGAGGTCTGGTAGAGAACCCGCGCGGCTATCGGCCGGGGGGTTCCGGCCTGCGGCCAGTCCATTTTGGACCGATCGGACAGGGCCATGAAATCGGGTCGGATGTCCAGCGAGTCGTCGGCAAAGACGACTGTGTTGTAGTGGAGATACCGTCCCGCGGTCGTGGGGATGGAGATCTCAATATCCAGGTAGCGGCCCAGATCCATGTCAATGAATTGAGACCGATAGCTCATGGAGACCAGGACGTCCTGTCTCGCCTTTTCGGTGGTGATGGGCGCGACATCCTCGTAGAGGATTTCTCCGTCGTCGTGGTAGCGAACACTTATGGTCGCTTCAGCGTTCAGATTCGATCGGTTGGTGTTCAGACTGCTGGCAACCATCCGGGAGAGACGAAGCTCGTCCATGGTGACCTCGAGAATCCTTCGGCCGATGCGCGATGGGGTCTTGGGACGTTCCACGGAGACGGTGTACACCCGCTCCAGACCGTTGGGTGCTCTCAACGTGATCGGTGTCTTCACGGTGACGCCCTCGTAGAGAAGGATGTCGATGATGGCCGGTTGCGCCACGTATCGATAGTCGCCGACGAACACCCCCACTGATGCGTCGAGCGGGGTCGCCGATACCTGAATCACGTCCACGTGGGCGCCAACCGAAGTGGTGTATGCAGTAATCTGCGGATCAAAGGCCGGCGCGAGTATTCCACCGAGCATCGTCAGTTCGGACAGAACAACCGAGTTCATTCCGATGTCGCGTCCGACCGCGATCCGGTAGTCCCGGGTCGTTCCACTCTCCGCTGTCAATGTGATGATGATCAGCGCCTGTTCGCCTTCGGCAATGTTCAGACTCAGCTGACGGGAGACTCTTTCCGCGCCCTGCCGGCCGGCGGCAGAATCGGTGGCGATCTCCACAACCGTCAGCCTGCTTGCAGCCTGTGCGCCGACGGTGATCGCGGACTGATCCTGGGGAAGCGTGACGGAGTAGAAGGTTTCGTTTGGCGAAAACGCCGGCGAAAGTTCCCCGGCCGACGTAGTGATGTTGGCAAGGGCCACATTTGTATCCGCGACTGCCCGTGTTATCGACACGGAATAGATAGAGGAGCTTCCGTCCTCAGCGTTCACAACCACGTCCATGATCTGTTTCTGGACATTGTCCAGCGCCACAGTTGCGGCACCGGCCTCATCGGTAGCTATGTCGTTGACCCGGACCGTTGAGAACGGACTCTCAGATTGTGCGATGACGGAGATTTCCTGTGCGCTATATGGAACCTCAACAGTGTAGCTTTTCCGATCGATGCGGAAGACTTGATCCAGTGTTGCTCCCTGAATTGCGAGGGCGGACAGGTTGCTGTTACGATCCGGCTCGCCGCGGAAGATGGTGATACGATATTCCTGTCGAGATTGCTGGTCTTCTGCCACCACTTCCACCACAACCTCTACCGAGTCTCCAACTGAGAAGTCCACCGGTGCCGATCCCTGACCAGCGCCGGCACGAGTGCCGTTGATAGAGATTGCAGACGCTCGTGGATCCTCCGCTCGGGCGGTGACCTGGAAGCTCTTCGTGGCGAACGGAACCTCCGCCTCGTAGGATGACACGGTAGGACCGAAGGTCGGTGTCTGATAGGTGCTCCCTGCAACCCCGAGTTCAATGAGCCGGGCGTTTGTGCTCGCTTCGCGAACCCGCACAGTGTAGAGGATTGGCTCATCTTCGCCCGGGATCTCAATCGCGTAGGTGACCGGTGAGCTGAAGTTGTTGGGGGTGAGGCTGTTCTGGGGAACTCGCCGACCGGTTGAAATTACCGTGATAGTGGCCTCGGTATTGAGCGTGATTGACGCCACGAGTCGGCTCATGTCCGTTCCCGGTGGCACGACGAGCGCAACCTCCTTCGGGTCCGGGCGGTTGTTTATGACGCCCTGGACCGGCTGAGAGAGTTGGGCATTATCCTGCGGGAGAAACGCGAACGCGTCGATTGGTCCGGTATTCCGTCCAAAAAGACCGCGGCATCCGCTCACTGTCACAGCCAGCAAGCCGGATAACACTACCAGTCCAATGACTCTTGCAATTCCTTTTGACCTGAACATAGCAACCTCCTATTCGGACATGTTGAAGCATTGTCTCATTATACTCTCTTCTTCGGCTTTCACCCGTCCATTTGCAAGTACCGGAATAAGACTAACTTATGCGGGACCGACTCTTCAAGTTGTGTGCTATCGGCTCCGGTCCACACCCGCTCTATCGCAATGCGGTGCGCCGGAAACCGACCCGAGAAAGGGGCACTCGCTGCACCGGGGCGAGAGGGGCGTGCAGATCTTCTGACCGTAGCCCACGAGGAGTTCGTTGATCTCTATCCAGTGGTGTCGTGGCAGGATCACCTCGAGAGCAAGTTCGGTTTGTTCCGGCGTTTTCGTTGTTACCCAACCAAACCGATTTGAGATGCGATGGACGTGGGTGTCGACGCAGATGGCAGGCAGGCCAAATCCCAGATTGAGGACCAGGTTTGCCGTCTTACGGCCCACGCCGGGCAATGTCGTGAGCTCATCAACTGAGTTCGGGACGCGTCCCCCGTATTGCTCGATGATGATTCCCGCTGCTTTCTTGATACTCCGGGCCTTTGTCCGATAGAAGCCCGCCGGGTAGATGAGTTTCTGAATCTTGCCTTCATCCAACGCGACAATCCCAGTCGGATCATCGGCCACAGCAAAGAGCCGCTCACTGGCCGGCAGGGTCACCTCATCCTTGGTTCTGAGGGAAATCATTGTTGAGATGAGAACAAGAAAGGGGTCCGGCGAGCGGCGCGCTATCTCAGAAACCGACGAGAGCGTGGCTCCTCCGACCTCCTTGCGGAGCACCGAGAAAAGCTTCTCCCAGTACTCGTCCGGGAAGCGAGCAGAACCCTCAGCCGGCAGAGTCAGCCGCCGGTTTCTTCGCCGGTTTCTTCGCTGGTTTTTTTACCGGTTTCTTTGGCTCGGCCTCCAGCTTGTTGAATATCAGTTCCTCAACGTCATCCTTGCTCTTGTTGAGACTGAACGACACTTCGTCCACCAGGAGTCTCAGAGCGCTGTCGAACAGCTTGCGCTCCAGAATCGGAAGTTCTTTCACCTTGCTCCGGTGATAGAGCGCTCGTACGACCGTCGCGATGTCCTTGATGCTCCCCTGTTTGAGGAGATCCAGGTTCATCTGGTAACGGAGTTTCCAGTCCGCCGGTATCGGCTCAAACTCCTCGGAGATAAGAGTCAACGCCTCATCCGATTTCTTCTTGCTGACGATGGCGCGAATGCCGAGCTCATCTGCTTTGTCTACCGGTACCATTACCGTCATGTCGGTAACTTCAAGGTAGATGATGTAGTAGAGAAGTTTTTGGTCCTTGAACAGTCGCTTCTCAATGGAGATGATCTGTCCTACGCCCTGGAGTGGATAGACCACCTGTTGCTTGAGCTTGTACTTTGTGGTCTCGCGAGATTTGGTGACTTTTTTCATCGGCATGAATATACCAAAAACCCGCCGGCACTTCAAAGACGCTTGCCTGCCGAACTTCTGTCGGATAAGGTTTGATCGTGCAACGTGGTAGAGGCTTCAAGATCGCCGTCGGGGTTCTCTTTCCGCTCTTTGTGCTCGCCGTTCTCGCACTTGCATTCATCTATCGATCAACCTGGTTGGCCTTCTTCAGCTCCCGTGCCGATGTCCAGGAGTGGATAGCATCGTACGGGGCCGTTGCGCCGCTCGTCTATATTGCGGTGCAGGTCTTCCAGGTCGTCATTTTCATTGTCCCGGGCGAAGTGATTCAGATCACCGGAGGGTACCTGTTTGGGATCACCGCGGGTACGATTTACTCGCTGATTGGTATTGCTCTCGGGTCCGGGATCGATTTCTATCTTGCCCGGCTTCTTGGTCGGGCATTCGTGGAGGGGGTGTTTGGCGACGCGCAGGTCGCGCGGTTTGATGCCTTTACCTCCGCCCGTGGCCCGCAGACCGGCTTCTTCCTTCTGTTCGTCATTCCCGGTATCCCGAAGGATATCCTCGTCTACGTAGCCGGGATCAGCAGGATTAAGTTCCCGTACTTCCTTGTCGTAACCATGGCGGGGCGATTGCCGGGGATTCTCGGGAGTGCAATCATCGGTGACAGCGTTGCCGTCGGGCGGTGGGTCCTTGGTTCGATTGTTTTTGGTGTCGCGGTTGTTCTGTTTGTTCTGGGCGTGGTGTTCCGGGCTCGTCTGGTAGAGTGGGTGAGCGGCGTGCTCAAGCGCAGGTCGGAAGGGGAGTGAAACATTGCAGCACCGGCAAATTCGGGAGTACCTTACACGGGTGACGAGTAAAAGGACAGGAATCGCGGAACTCTTTTCCGGACTGGGCGCCATTGCTCTCTTCGGCGCACTCTACGCCCTCATTGGGAGCAGGCTCTTCATCTTCATCGGCGTGATCGCCGGGGTGCTTCCCGCAATTCGCGGTCTCTCCAAGCTCCTCCAGGCGAGAGTGGGTTCACAGGAACGCAAACAACTTCAAGCTGCACAATCGGAGACAAGAGAGCGGGTTGTGCTCCGTCTTGCCAAGGCGGAATCCGGGCGATTGACTCCTGCCGTCGTCGCAGTGAACTCTGAATTGACCATTGACGACGCTGAGGCGCAGCTCCGCGAGTTTGCCGACAAAGGATACGCCGAGCTGAATATCACCGAGGACGGGCGGATCGAATACCTCTTTCCCGAGTTTCTTCCCCGAGAGCCACGTTTGGAATAGGTTTCCCCGATGAAAACGACAGGAACTTGAACGGGTGAACATCCAGCGGATTCGGATACCATCCGTCAATCAGTTCGAGATCTATGAGATTAATTGACGGAGAGTGACTGATGGGGAGCACGATTGCGTCCCGCAGCAACATTTCTTCCGCCTGGGCAAGGATCTCGTAGCGCGCGTTCCCCGTTTCTCCCATTGCCTGTCGCACCAGTTCGTCATACTTGAGATTGGAGTAGCGCGAATTGTTCAGATTGCTGCCGGTTGTCCACATGTCCAGGAAGGTCAGCGGGTCGGCAAAGTCACCGATCCAGCTGATCGTGCTGATCGTGAACTGCTCGCTGTCCACCAGATCGAAGTATTCCGGGTAGAGTACTGTTTCAACCGTCACGTCAATTCCGAGCTCGGAACCCCAGGTATCCACCATGAGACCGGATATGCGATCGTTCTCCGGACCTCCGGGGATGGTAATCTTTACGGCGGGCAGGCCCGCCCCGCCGGGAAACCCAGCGGCGTCCAGCAGCTCGAATGCATGCTCTCCATCCGCCGCCGTTATCCCCTCCACTTTCGGATAGAACGGGATGGCCGGCACCAGGGTCGTCGCGGGCAGGTAGTGGTACTCTTCACTGCGGATTTCGTCCCAGGGAAGAAGCAGCGCAAAGGCCTGCCGCACCCTGGCATCATCAAAGGGCTCCGCCTTCGCCGAGATCTGGAAGTAGGTTGTCGCAAAGAGGGGATTCACCACAATGCTTTCTCGTCGCAGAACGTCGTCGAGATTAATCCCTCCGCGGACCCAGTGGAGGTCTCCCGTGTTGAACGCAGTCGTCACCGCGTCAAAGTCGTCGGAGAAGCGCAGACTCAATCTCGGGATATCAACGTTGCGTTCGTCCCAGTAGTGCTCATTTCTGGTCAGGAACATTTCCTCGCTTGAGAGGCTCTCAATGACATATGGCCCATTTCCCACAAGCGGTTCCTGTTCGCTCCAAGTCTCCCGGCCGAGCATGTCGGGATGAACGGCGACGAAACTGTGGTGGCAGAGGATTCGCAGGAAATGGGTAGCCCGGGTTTCCAGTTCCACCTCCAACGTACGATCCGAGATGACACGGATGCCCACCGAATCCGGATCAGTGTTCTCTCCCGTTCGGTAGGCCCGGGCACCAACCACGATGTCCAGCAACGACGCGTACGGGGCATTCATCTCCGGTGACAACAGTTCCAGCCATGTATCACGGAAGTGATCTGCGACGACCTCGTCCCCATTTGAGTAGCAGACGGACGATCGGAGCGTGAAACGATAGGTCTTGCCGTCGTTGCTGATCTCCCAACGACTCGCTGTGGCCGGCAGGGGATCCATGCTGTACGGGTCGTAGGTTACAAGACCCTCGTAGATGGCAGTGTAGATCTGAGCTTCCGTGGTGGTGTAGGAAATGATGGGATTAAAATTGATGTCCGATGTCAGAAAGTTGACGGCAAACGTTTCGGATTCCTGTCCATATGCCGACACCATCACCAGCCCGAAGAGGACCGGGAACAACAGTGGTCGAAAGAAACGTCGATGCCCCATTGCTGCAGAAGATACTGCCGGAGTCGGCGCATTCCAACCCGGCGGCAGTTGCCGCCGGCCGGGGAAACCTACTGCAACGGCGTGTACTTCAGATCGCAGCTTCGAGCGACTCCCTCGTGAACGCACTCACCGTTGATCATGTTGAGTCCTCGCCTCAAAGCCTCACTGGATGCCAGGGCCGATCGCAGGCCCATATCCGCAATCAGCAGTCCGTACGCAAGGGTGACGCTCGTCAAGGCGATGGTCGAGGACCGAGCCACCACCCCGGGCATGTTTGCCACGCAGTAGTGCACAACATCGTCCACAATGTAGATTGGCTCGTCATGGGTCGTCGGACGGGAGGTCTCGGCAATCCCGCCTTGATCAATTGCCACGTCGACCAGGACCGCACCCGGCTTCATGAGCTTCAGACGTTCCCGTGTGATGAGCTTCGGAGCGGACTCACCCGTCAGCAGCACGGCCCCGATCACGATGTCCGCCTCGCGCAGCACGAACTCAATGTTGGCGTCCGTGGCGTAGAGGGTGGTGATGGAACTTCCAAAGATGTCGTCCAGGTAGGCCAGCCGTCGAGCGTTGATGTCCAGAACGGTCACGTTCGCGCCGATCCCGGTGGCGATCTTGCACGCGTTTGTCCCCACAATGCCACCGCCGAGGATCGCAATTGATCCGCGTGGCACACCAGGCACGCCGCCCAACAGGATGCCACGACCGCCGAACGCCTTTTCCAGATACTTCGCTCCCTCCTGAATACTGAGACGACCGGCAATCTCGCTCATGGGTGTGAGACAGGGGAGGCTGTGGTCCGGCAGCTCGATGGTCTCATATGCCACCGCTGCAACTTTCCGGTCAATCAGCGCCTGTGCCAGCGGCACATTTGCTGCGAGGTGAAGGTAGGT
>DAOWMR010000058.1 GCA_030642995.1 Spirochaetales bacterium | reverse complement strand
CTCGCGGACAGTTCGTTATCGTACGGCGGTCATCCTCGTGGCAGTTTTTGTCATCATCGGGGCGCTCCTGGAAGGACGCGAAGGCATGCACACCCTCAGTTCCCTGGTGGATCAAACAGTGCAGTCGGCCTTCATTGCATCGCTTGCGGCGGCACTCACCGTCACGCTGATGTCCATTCTCAAGCTGCCGGTGTCCACGTCGCAGGCCATGGTCGGCGCGATCCTTGGTATCGGCGTTCACGTTGGGGAGGTGGACTTCGGCCAACTAACCAAGGTGGTGATTGCCTGGGTTTCCACGCCCGTCGGAACGGTTATCGTCTCGGTGATCCTGTATCCGATTCTCGCGAAGATTTTGGAGAACCTGCCAATCACGATCTTCACCCGGGACCGGCTTCTGAAAATAGGGACCCTCATCGTCGGGAGTTACGGCGCCTATGCACTCGGTGCGAACAACGTTGCCAACGTCACGGGAATCTACACGAGCATCGGCATGATTACCGTTACCCAGGCCGCGCTACTCGGCGGAGTGAGCATTGCCCTTGGGGCACTGACGTTCAGCCGCAATGTTATGATGACCGTAGGCAGCAACCTTATGCAACTTGATCCCTTCACTGCGTTCATTGCGATGTTCTCCGGGGCCATTGTTGTCCACGGGTTTGCCATTATCGGTGTTCCGGTGTCGACATCTCAGGCGATTGTCGGAGCCATCCTTGGTATTGGTCTTCTGAAAGGCGTTCAGACCATCAACCAACGTACACTGTTCAACATCCTTTTTGGCTGGGTCGGCACGCCGGTCGTTGCTTTCGTGATTTCTGCCGGTCTCTTTCTCGTCTTCGGGTAGCGGCCGCCGGCTCCACCCGCCGTCGCTCGCTTGCTTGCATTCCTGCCCCCGACAGCGCATAATCCCGGGATACCCGGTCGGCCACCGACTGAAATCCGGCGGTCCTCTACGGCCGCTACGTGAGAGGACCCTCCACATGTTGTTTGATTGGACGTTTTTCATCCACATTGGAATCATTTCCGGCGCGCTCATGCTTGCAACCTTCATTCGCGCGCGAGTTCAATTTTTCCAGCGGTTTCTCATCCCGAATGCACTGACCGCGGGGTTCATCCTCCTCCCGCTCTACAATTACGTCTTTCCGCTCCTCGGGTTGGATTCACTCACGCTTCAAGCGTTGACCTACCATCTCTTGAGCATATCGTTCGTGGCAATGAGCCTCCGAAGGGCGCCCAAGCGCAAACGCGACGGACGCATATTTGCCATGACGATTTCGGTGCTCTCGCAGTATGCCATTCAGACGGTCCTGGGCCTCGTTCTGACCTTCATCATGATCAAGACGTTCATCCCCGACCTCTTCCACAGTTTCGGCTGGCTTATGCCGCTCGGATTTGTTCTGGGGCCGGGGCAGGCGTTCAGTATCGGCGAGGGGTGGCGCGTTGCCGGTATCGAGAATGCCGGGAACATCGGTCTGACCTTCGCCGCCATCGGGTTCATCGTCGCGAGCTTCGGTGGAGTGTTCCTCATCAACTACGGCATCCGCAGGGGCTGGATGAGCAAAGAACGGGCCGAAGCAATGAACAAGAAGGGCATCAAACGGGGCGTATACCCCCGCGGTAGTCGTCTTCCGGTTGGTTCGCTCCTCACGACCGAGTCGGAGGCAATCGACTCGCTGACATTGAACGGCGGCATGGTCTTCATCGCCTACCTTGTTGCCTTCCTCTTTCTGAAATTCATGGGGTGGGCGTTGGGATTCATCGGGCCCACCGGTGAGCGTCTAGCCACTAATCTCTGGGGGATCGGCTTCATCTTTGCCGCCATTGCCGGACTCGGAATCAAGGGCTTGTTGCGGATGATGAGGATCGATCACATTCTGGACAACCAGACCCTCAATCGAGTGTCAGGATTTTCAGTCGATTTCATGGTGACTGCAGCGATTGCCGCAATCTCCATCGTGATTGTCAAGCAGTACTGGCTTCCGATTCTGATTCTTTCGTCAACGGCGACAATCGGTTGTCTCGTCCAGATTCCGTGGTTCACGTCACGAATTTTCAAGGACCACCAGTTCGACCGAATGCTGCTCATTTTCGGCGTGTCTACCGGGACACTGTCTACCGGCCTTGCACTCCTCCGAGTGGTGGACCCTGAATTTGAAACCCCGGTGGCGAGTGACTACGCGTACGCTTCCGGAATCACCTTCCTGCTCGCCATCCCGTTCATCTTGTCCATCAACCTGCCGGTGCGGGCGTACGAGACCGGAAACATGCTCTACTTCTGGCTAGCGCTTGGTGTTGCGCTCGCATACTTGTTGTTTGTGTTCATTTCGTATCTGCTGCTGGCGCGCGGGCGTGCGTTTGCAAGCGCAGGGCAGGTCTGGCACAAGGAGAAGTAGCCGCCACGCGGATCGGTGCGGTACACTCTCAATCATGGACTACAAGAAGCGCCGCATCCTCAATCCGTTCGCCGGTGTGGGGAATTATCACTGTTTTGGTTGTGATCCGCACAATCCAATCGGCCTGAAGCTGCAGTTTGTTCTCAAGGACGATGAAGTCACCGCCACGTGGGAACCGCGTCCGGATCTGGAAGGGTATCCCGGAGTGATTCACGGCGGGATTCAGGCCACCCTCGCTGACGAGATTGGCGCCTGGTATGTCTACGCCGTGTACGAGACGGCGGGCGTCACAAAGTCCCTGGAAATACAGTACAAGCGCCCGGCGTTACGAGCCGATGGGCCGTTTACTGTCCGAGCGCGCGGTGAGCGCGACGGCGACCGGCACGCCCGCATTCATGTGACCCTTGAGAACGCGTCCGGCGAAGTCTGTGCAGAGACTGAGTGTGTGTACATCATTTTCAGCGAGGGGGTGGCCCGGAAACGGTTCTCCTTTCCGGGGAAGGACGCGTTTTTCGATCCGAATTGAGTGTTCAATTGCCGGTTATATCCGGTCCCATTGCCGCCGATCTATACCCATGAGTACCTTCATCTGATCATGAGATGGACCGAACGACTCTTTGACGCTTTCATGTATCCTCTTGAGGCGGTTTCTCTCAATCGGCGGCGACGCGAGCGAATGCGTACCGTTTCCGGTAGAGTTCTTGAGATCGGCGCCGGCACAGGTGCGAACCTACCGCATTACGATTTCTCGAAAATTGACCAGTTGCACCTGTCCGATCTGACTCTCACTCGCAGCGTCCAGGTTTCTGTCCCGACGAACGGCACTGAGCTCTTCTACCATGAAGTGGATGTTCAGGATCTCCCGTTTTACGACGCGATCTTTGACCACATTGTCTTCACGCTTGTCTTCTGTTCCGTCCCGGATCCCGCACGTGGGCTCGCCGAGCTTCGCCGCGTCTTGAAGCCCGGCGGGAGCCTCGTCTTCATAGAGCATGTGAGGCCCGATACCGGTGTTCTTCGGCAGGCGGTGGATGTACTGAACCCCGCGTGGCGTTCGTTCAACGGTGAATGTAACCTCAACCGGGACACCCTCGAATCAATAAGAAACGCGGGCTTCACCCTTGAGCAGGTCCGTCACGGGGGTCGGGGACTCTTTGTTGACGGTGTGGCGCGGCGCGAAAAGTGACATTTTTCTTTCCGAATGCTGTTGACAAAAGCGGAAGAGCCGGACATTAGTAGTAGATCCTTCCGAACGCGACCTGTCAGGCCACCTACGGAAGACTTCACGCGGCTGTCCTGTCAGTCGTGAATAATACGGGAGGCAACCCATGGCAAATCAAATCATCCTCGTGAGCGCTGCGTATAACGATGGTTTCGTCAGTGCCGGGCCCGGTGGTTGCGCTCCTGTAGCCGACTGGTAACAGTCAGACCTACCGTTCGGATTTCAGGAACAACCTACCGACTCGACTAGGCAGCCCACAGGGCTGGTGTATCTGAGGACGTATGTCCGCCGGATCAGGCCATGGCCGATCCGCGAACAACGCGTCCATCGTACGGGGCTTTTCTGTTTGTGAGGTAACATCATGAAGACCGGTAAACTTACACTTCTCCTGAAGTTCATGGCCGGTTACAAACTTCTCTATCTCGCCGCCATCGGTGCGGTTGCCATAGCGACACTGGCCGGCTACGTTGTACCGCTGGTGCTGCGCCTGACCATTGACTCGGTCCTCGGCGGACAGCCAATCGACTTGCCGGTATTCGCAGTCCGCATGATCAATTCGGTGATCTCCATGGAACATCTTCGCACGCATCTCTGGATAACTGCCGCTGTGATTGTGTGCGTAACGGCCGTGGCCGGCTTGTTCCAGTACTATCAGAAGAAGTGGTCGGCCGTCGCTTCCGAGCGCACAGCCCAGCGGATCCGCGAAGATCTCTACGATCACCTACAACACCTCTCGTATGACTACCACGTCAAGGCGAAGACCGGTGATCTGATTCAGCGCTCAACGAGTGACGTAGAGACGGTACGCCGATTCATTGCGGTCCAATTCGCGGAAGTGGGGCGTGCAGTGATCCTGCTCGCGACCGCATATCCCCTGTTGTTCAGCCTGCACGTCCCACTCGCGCTTCTCTCGATCCCTATCATGATCGTGATCTTTGTGTTTTCGCTTGTGTTCTTCAAGCGTGTGCAGCGGGCGTTCAAAGCGAGCGACGAGGCGGAGGGTCGGTTATCAACCGTGCTCCAGGAGAATCTGACCGGGATTCGGGTAGTTCGGGCATTCGCGCGTCAGAAGTACGAAGAGGAGAAGTTTGCCGAGCGCAATAAGGAGTTCCACGATCTCACGTGGAAGCTCGTGAGGATCTTTGCGAGCTACTGGTCGGTCTCCGACCTGCTCGCAATGGGGCATATGTGCGCCATTCTCCTTGCCGGGACCTGGTATGCCATCCAGGGCGGGCTTTCAATTGGCGACATGGTCGTGTTCCTGACCGTGGAAGGCATGTTGCTCTGGCCGGTCAGACAACTCGGCCGCATTCTCGCGGACATGGGCAAGGCATCGGTGGCGCTCGGCCGGATTGACGAAGTCCTTCAGGAACCGACCGAGTATCCGCCTGAGCCGGCCGCAAGACCTGCGATCACCGGACGGGTGGTGTTCAAGGAGGTGCACTTCGCCTACGACGATGATCGGGAGATTCTCAAGGGCATCAGCTTCACCGCCGAGCCCGGCATGACGGTTGCCATCCTCGGTCCAACCGGGAGCGGCAAGAGCTCGCTGGTGCACCTGCTTTCGCGGCTCTATGACTACACCGCCGGCTCGATCACCGTTGACGCCGTGGAGTTGCGTGAAATCGACAAGAAGTGGATCAGGAGCCACATCGGGTTCGTGTTGCAGGAGCCGTTTCTCTACGCAAAGACGGTCCAAGAGAACATTGGTTTGGCAGGCCGGACGGACGGGGACGCGGGAGTGCTTGAAGCGGCGAAAGAAGCAGCGATTGACGATGACATGGAGCAGTTTGGCAAGGGGTATCAAACCCTTGTTGGTGAGCGTGGGGTGACGTTAAGTGGCGGTCAGAAACAACGAGTTGCCATAGCTCGCGCGCTGATCACCTGCAACCCGATTCTGGTGTTTGACGACAGCCTCAGCGCAGTTGATACGGGGACGGACGTTGCAATTCGCCGTGCGCTGCTCAAGCGTTCAACAAACGCAACGACATTCATTATTTCGCATCGCGTGACAACCCTGTCGAGCGCCGACTTGATCCTTGTCCTGGACGACGGAAAGATCGTCCAGTCGGGCACGCATGAGGCGCTGATGCGGCAGGACGGCCTCTACAAGCGGGTCTGGGGAATCCAGAACTCGTTGGAAGACGATTTGCAGAAGGAGCTCTCAGGTGAACACGTTTGAAGAGCATGACTACAGCAAACGGATAGATCCGCAACTCTGGCGCAAGCTTCTGCGCCACGCGGCCCGCTACAAGTGGCACCTGATCGGGCTCGGCTTCGTGATGGTTCTCGTGGCCGTGATCGACGCGGTGTTTCCACTGATGAATCGAGCGGCAATTGATCGGTACATCGTGCCGCATACTACCGAGGGGCTCGGGACCTTCCTTCTGATATACGCGGGGCTCGTGGTAGTGCAGGCGGCCAACGTCTATTTTCTCATTTTGCTCGCCGGGCGGATTGAGGTGGGTATTATTCATGACCTCCGGAAGATCGGTTTCAGGCGACTCCAGGAGCTTTCCTTCAGCTACTACGATCGAACCCCCGTGGGCTGGATCATGGCCAGGATGACAAGTGATGCCCAGCGTTTGGGAGATACGATCAGCTGGGGACTGGTGGATATCGTCTGGGGTGGGACCATGATGCTCGCCATCGGGGTGTTCATGCTCGTCATGAATGTCACCCTCGGGCTTACCGTGCTCGCGGTAATGCCGCCGTTGATCCTGATCAGCTTCTACTTTCAGAAGCGGATCCTTGAGAGCAACCGGGAGGTACGGAAAACCAACTCGCGGATCTCCGGCGCGTACAACGAAGGCATCATGGGGGCGAAGACCACCAAGACCCTCGTCAGGGAAGAGGCAAATCTGGTCGAGTTCCAGAAGCTGACCAACACCATGCGCACGGCGAGCGTCCGGACCGCCATGTTCAGCGGCGTCTATCTTCCAATCGTTCTCGCGCTCGGATCCATCGGGACAGGGCTCGCACTTTGGGCCGGCGGGATGAGCGTCATGATCGGCACGATAACCTACGGAACCCTGGTTGCTTTCGTGGGCTACACGGTTCAGTTCTTTGAGCCGGTTCGAGAGCTCGCGCGGGTGATCACGGAGCTTCAGGCCGCCCAGGCTTCGGCGGAGCGGGTCATGTCTCTCATTGAGACCGAGCCGGAGGTGCAGGACACCGCCGCCGTCATTGAGCAATACGGTGACGCGTTTGAGCCGCGGCGGGAGGATTGGCCTTCAGTCACCGGGCGTATCGAATTCCGGGATGTCGGGTTCCAGTACAAGGACGGCGAGCAAGTGCTCGAGCACTTCAGCCTCAATGTGGCGCCGGGAGAGACTCTCGCGCTTGTCGGCGAGACCGGCAGCGGAAAGAGCACCATCGTGAACCTCGCATGTCGATTCTACGAACCGACCGAAGGACAGATCCTCATCGACGGCGCCGACTACCGTGAGCGGTCTATCTTGTGGCACGAGTCCAACCTCGGCTACGTGCTCCAGCAGCCTCACCTCTTCAGCGGTAACATCCGCGACAACATCCGGTACGGGCGGCTGGATGCAACCGACGAGGAGATCACTCAGGCTGCAACCCTGGTCAATGCTCACCCGTTCATTTCACGGATGGAGAAAGGGTACGACAGCGAAGTGGGCGAGGGGGGCAATCTTCTCTCCACCGGAGAGAAACAGCTCGTGAGTTTCGCCCGCGCCATAGTTGCGGACCCGGCCTTCTTCGTGTTCGACGAGGCAACGAGTTCGGTGGATACCGAGGCCGAGCGGTTGATCCAGGACGCCGTGCAGAAGGTGCTCAAGGGCCGAACGAGTTTCATCATTGCTCACCGGCTCAGCACGATCCGAAGCGCGGACCGCATCCTGGTCATTGACCGAGGCAAGATCATTGAAGAGGGAACACACAGTGAGCTATTGGCGGCGAGAGGTCGATACTATCAGCTCTACACGAGTCAGTTTCTTGAGGAAGAGGAAGAAGAATTGCTGACTCATCATTGAGTCTCCGGCCGGCTACTTGAACACTTCCTCGATGCGGCTGACGAGATCCAGGATCTCGTCGCGTTCCAGAGGCCGTCCGTCCGCAGTCTCCACCGCTTCCTGGACCGGGTAGTTCTGGTTCGCGTTGCCCATGTGGATCAGGTAGCGGGTTTTGTTCCAGATTGGCAGCGAGTCCATCTCCACGGTCTCCAAGAGGCCAGGGAGATCCGCTATCAGGTCAATCTTCAGCGGGAACAGGAGCACGAGAACATCGTCCCGATGGACACCTTTCCCGGTCATCACTTTGAGTTCGTCCGGAAAGATGCGTATCCAGGAGACCTGATCGTCTTCCTGATCAATGATGTAGGTATCAAACAGCTTGAACTTCATTGGCCTCGATTTCCGGCTTTGACTCGTTCCGGCGCTATGAGTAATTTCCGCGCTACTACTGTAGTACGTCTGGTGATCCGTCGCAATGAAAGGCGCAACGACGGTCACAAGGAGGGGCAATGCGCAAGTCGATGCAGCACATCGCAATTGCCGTTGTGGCAGCAGGTCTGATCGCCGCGTGTGCCGATTCCGAGCAGGGGAGCGTGCCGACGGTCGGGGAAGTGATCGCTGCCTCCCCCGAGCAGACCAAGCTGCAGGAGATCCTGGATCGCGGATCGATTCGGGTCGGGACCACGGGCGACTTCTACATGAGCTGGAAGGATCCGGAGACGGGCAAACGCAGCGGATTTGATATCGAGCTGACGACCAAACTCGCTGAAGACATGGGGGTGGAAGTTGAGTTCGTGACGACCGATTGGACGAGCCTGGTGAGCGGGCTTTCTGCCGGCCGGTATGACATCACTACGGGGGCCAGTTACACCGCCGGTCGCGCGCGTTCGGCATCGTATACCATACCGATTGTGTCCATTGGGACGGTTGCGCTCGTTCGTGAGGCCGACCAGGAGACCTACGCCAGCTGGGATCGGATCAATCAGCCGGACGTGATTGTTGCCGTACGGCAGGGTGCCATGGTCGAGGAGTACGCCAGTGATCTTGTTCCGAACGCCCGGATCAGCGCCATCGCCTCGCCGGCTTCCGCGTACGCGGAGGTTGTCTCCCGCCGCGCAGATGTTGTGCTCGCAAGCCTGGTAGATGCGGCAGAGCACCTCGCCGGCGGATCAACCCTTCGAAGCGCACCGGTTGAACCGCAGAACGTCAACTTCGTTGGTCTCCTCGTACAGCAGGGCCACACCGAGCTGCGATCATTCGTTGATGCGTGGATCCGGGCGCAGGAGTGTTCGGGCTACCTGTCCGATCTTGCGGCAAGGTATCACTTGAGCTTTTAACCGGACGCCGTGATCCTCGGCGTGCCGAACTCTGTCTTGCCGGCTCCCGTAGCTCGTTATACGATAGACGCGTGGAGAAGAAATCTCCGGAGCGGCGGTCATTTCGGGATCACCGACTCTTTCTTGCCCTCCTGATCGTGAACGTCGTGATGGGCCGTATCGCCATGCGGTTGTATGGCGAGGACTTCATCCTTCTGCAACATGCGATCAGCGACCTCGGCGCAACAGTCACCCGCGGAGGCCTGCCGAACCGGCGTTCACCCTATGTTTTCCTGGTTCAAATGGTTGTTTCCGGCGTGATGTGTCTCAGGTACGCGCGGGTCATCGCGCGCCGCGATGGCGAGCCCCGCGGCAACCGGGTTCGATTGCTGCGCCTCTGCGCCGCCGGCTTTTTCCTCATGCCCGCCCCACACAACTTGCCGGTTGCCCACCAGGTCCACATGATCGGAAGCGGATTCATCTTCTTTTCGCTCTGGGTACTGACGATGAACTATCTCACCGACGCACGCAGGCGAGGTCTGGGCGGTACCTTCTGGATTGGAATGGTGGTGCTCCAGTCAACCGTGCTCACCTACGCGTTTTTTTTCGCCATCGATTCCGAGTTCAAGCAGGTCGCTCAGGGATTCGGTCTCCTCGGCTTGGTCGGGACGCTGATCTGGAGCACACAGGCGGTGGCGAGATCCGGGATCGCAACCCAGGCGCCGACGGAAGATGCTCGGCGGAACAGAGCAATAACTACTTGAGATCAAACCAGTCGCGCAGTCTATTACCGCGGAATATGAGTTGTGCGAATCCATAGTGCCAGAGTTCGTCATTGCTCTGCAGTCTGATTTCGATCGGGTTCGGGAAGATTGCGAGCACTTCTTGTTTTGTCATTCCGATCCGAAGTCGATCCAGATCCACAAGTTTGATGAAGGGCTCCGGTAGCTCGACGGAAATGGAGGTGTCCACTGTGCGCGCGGCCCATCCCGGGTCGGGCGGCAGATCAACCGCTACTTCGGTCGCAAGCTGTTCCGGGGCCGTGCGGCAGGACGCGATCACAACGGCGATTGATGCGATGATCAGAAGAAGAGTGGTCGCCGTGCCCATGGCGGTTCGTGGTGTCGCGCGCGATTGGTGACTCGTCACTTCGACAGTCTACCATATTGCATTTGGGATCGTCGCCGTCTTGACGCAGCCTCCCGACAAACTCCATCATCAAGGAATGAAGTACGGATTGAAAATCTCCTGTCTTCCACGTCAGGAGGGCATGGTGATACTTGAACACGAAATAACGCTCATCGGACCAAAAGGCCGGAGGCAATGTATCGCCCTGTTCGATTCCGGGGCGAGCTACTCGATTATCCGACCGGACGTCGCAAACGCCATTGCCACGCCGACGCCGCTGCCCGACCCCGAGGACTGGGTGTTTCAGACGGCCCTTGCCGGTCAGACGATGCAGGCAACTCAAGTGGTTGCTCTCAACTTCCGGTTTGAGGACTCCGAGGCCCGCTTCACCGATGAGTTCATCCTGCTGGACGGTTCTTCTGAGGAGGTGATCATCGGCGCCACCACCATGCAGAAATGGGGTATCAAGCTGGACTTCGAGGCTGAGCAGATCAACTACCGGAAGACCGCAGAAAAGCTGCGGCTGATACAGCTCGCATTGACAGCAGGAATCGCGCTCAGTATAGTTTCGTGACCATCGTGCCGGTCTCGCACCGGCAACCTGGGCGATTAACTCAGTGGGAGAGTGCTACCTTCACACGGTAGAAGTCGGCAGTTCAAATCTGCCATCGCCCAACCCTGT
>DAOWMR010000158.1 GCA_030642995.1 Spirochaetales bacterium | reverse complement strand
CAGTCAGTCTCGAGGCGGTGAGTCTGGAGGCTGACGCAATCGTCTCCGAAGCCAGGGAACTGGCCAAGATAGCCGACAACGTTGTGGTTAAAGTCCCCATCATGAAGCAGGGACTTATCGCCGTGAAGCGTCTTGCCGCCGAGGGGATCACCACCAACGTGACCGCCAACTTCTCGGCCCCACAAGCCCTGTTGGCGGCCAAGGTCGGGGCCGCTTACATCAGCCCTTTTGTCGGGCAACTGGACAACGCCGGGCATGACGGTATGAAACTGGTGGAGCAAATCCGGAAGATCTACGACAACTACGATTACACGACGGAAATCATTGTGGCCGCCATTCGTAATCCCATGCACGTGGTCCGTGCCGCTCTCTGCGGTGCCGATATCTGCACAATGAATTTCCAGGTTCTGGGAATGCTCACCGAGCATCCTCTGACTGATGTTATCCTGGATCGTTTCCTGAAAGACTGGGAGAAGGTTCCCAAGTAGCAAAAGCGGGATCTGTCTCCCAAAAGAGGCAGCCCGCGAACCAACGGAACGCGGACTGCCAAGAAGGAGAGGAGTATTCTTTATCGGACGAGTCCGATCAGGAACTCGCGTCCTTGACGCGCAACGCGAAACACGAGCTCCTCATCGGATCGTTCGTTTATTAACTCGTAGAACTCCGCCGCATCATTCACGGTCTCGTTACCAACTCGCCGAATGATGTCCCCTCGACGAATCCCTCCGACCGCTGCCGGCCCACCGGCGTCCACCGACGAAACAACCACCTGCCCCGACTCGTTCCTCAGGGAAAGCCCCTCCCGTATTTCGTCGGTGAGGGGCACAACGGTGAAACCGGGCCAGCTTCGCGCAGCCTGAGTCTCCTCGGTGCGCCGAGAGATACGGACACGGAGGTCAATTGATCTGTTCTCACGGATAACCTCGAAGCTGCTTGTTCTCCCCGGCGGCAGGTCCGCCACGATGTTGAGGAGGTCGGTCCAGTCGTCTATCCGCTCTCCGTCGATTTCAGTGATGACGTCTCCGGGGAGAATGCCTGCTCGCTCAGCCGGTGAATCTTCAAACACGCTACCGACAAACGCGCCGCGCGAGTCACGCAGATTGAGACTGTCCGCGAGCTCGTCGGTAATGGCCCCACCGTGTCGGATGCCGAGCCAGCCGTACTCCACTTCGCCATATGCAATCAGCTCGTCGATCACGCGTTTGGCATTGTTGATCGGAATGGCAAATCCCAGTCCGACGTTGCCGCCTGTCTGACTCGCAATCCATGAATTGATGCCGACGACTTCGCCCTTCAGATTGACCAGGGCGCCACCCGAATTCCCCTGATTGATTGCAGCGTCGGTCTGGATATAGTCGGTGAGACCGCTCATGCCGTTGCCCGGGGCCGGTCGGCGTCCCAGCGCGCTGATAATCCCGGCCGTGATGGTTGATTCGTATCCCAGGGGATTCCCGACGGCGAATGCCCAATCCCCAACGTAGAGCTCATCGGAGTCACCGAGGCTGGCAATGGGGACATCGTCCCGGGTCTCGAAAACCACCAGAGCCAGATCTCGATTTGGGTCCTTACCGACCAATGTGGCCTCATACATCTCCCCGTCGTGGAGACTCACGGTGATCTCATCGGCGTCACCCACAACGTGCGCGTTCGTCAGGACGTACACCTTGTTGCCGGCGCGACGGATCATGACCCCGGATCCCAATCCAGGCCGCCGATACTCCCTCGTCTCCGGTTCCGTGTCGGCGTCGGGGCGCCGTCCGAAGAAGAACTGGAACGGTGAGGATGCGACCGGCTGCCGGATGATATCAACCACGTCAATCTTCACGACCACCGGGAGGACTGCCTGCGCCACGCGCCTGAAGGTGTCCTGGTAGGCCGCCATGATCTCATCACTGTTTGCGGTCTGAACGGGAATTGCCGTGCGCACGGTTGCCGTTGACTGGGCTTCAACCGTGGGTACAAAAAACTCAAACGACAGGCCAAGCATCGCTGCCAGCGCAAATCCTGTCACCGCCCATAGTACTCGTCGAATCGGTCTCTTTTCGTTCTGCATCCGTCCCTCGCATCAACTGGTTATCACAATGGAGTATAGCTACCGATCCTTACGGTAACCTTACGAGATCATTACAGTTTTGAAATGATTGTTATTCGGCTGATAGAGGGAGATAGATCCGAAACTCGGCAAACCGACCCGGCTCGCTGTCCACGTGAACATGCCCGCCATGGGCCTCTACAATCGCTCGAACCAGAGTCAACCCAAGACCGAGTCCCGAGGAGCGCCTGCCCTCACTTCCGCGATAGAGGCGAGTCCAAATGTGCGGGATCTCGTCCGGACTGATCCCGCTCCCCACATTCCTGACGCAAATCTCGGCAAACCGAGATCCCGGAGACGATGCCGGGTGTTTTGCCGTTCGAAGAGTAAGCGACACTGCCGATCCCCTGCGGGCATACTTCACGGCATTGTCCACCAGATTGCCAACTGCCTGCCGGAGCCGGCCGGGATCAGCCGTGACAATCAATCCGGATCCCAGATCGATTTCAACTTGGATACCCGCGTCCTCCGCAACCACGCTGTAGACATCAACGACCTCGGTGATCAGTCGGGCAAGATCGATCTCCTCCCTTCGCAACGACATCACACCGGCTTCGGCTTCGGATATGTCCATCATGGAATTGAGCATCCGCAAGATTTGATCCGATTCCTCGAGTGCGTCACCGAGAGCTTCCGAATAACCTCTGACATCGGGAGAAGACGCCAGTGCCGTTTCCGCGGTTGCTCGAAATCTCGTCATTGGGGTCCGCAGATCATGGGCAACAGCGTCAAGCGCGTCGCGCATACCACGGACGAGCTGTTCCACCCGATCAAGCATGTGGTTGAATGACCCCACCAAATCGTCCAGGTCGTCGCCCCCACCTACCTCGGGGATTCGTTGATCCAGTTTACCCGTCTCGATGATGGATTTGATTGTGGAGCTGAGTGAGCCGATGGGACGGAGGGATCGTGACGCGAAAAACAGACCACCGAGTACGCTCGCGCCGAACAGAATTGCAAACGTGAGGAGAAAGCTGGTCTGGAAGAGCCTCATCACTTGAACTCGTGTTTGGGTGTCCGCCCCAATCTGAATCACGAAGTTTTCGGACAGCGGGTAACCGATCACCTCCAGATCGTAACCAAGGATATCGGACGACAAGGTGATGAATCCACTAGCGTGCGGTTCAGTTCCGTCAAAGAGAGGAGCGAAGTCAAATGCCAGATACCACTCGGCAAGTGGAATCTTCACAAAAACGTCATTGTTACCGGAGGTGGCAATTCGCACGAAGTAAGGCCGGTCCCCGTGCGCCATCGTCTCGGCCTGGATGTCGTTGACGAGTTGGGTGATACCGGTTTCCTCGCTCACCGCTGCCTGGAACCTCGCCCAGTGACCGAGCACCCTGGACTGAAGCTCCTGCCGGTCCTCGTTCATCAACGTCCGATAGAGGTTCCACATGGTGAACCCGAAGAGCGCCACTGAGGTCAGAAGGAATACCAGTGAAAACCACGCCGTGAGACGGACATCAATCCGACGGAAGATCCGCCGTCGGGCGTTCGAAGACCGCGAGGTGTTCGCGTCATTGTTCTCTGAGGACATATCCTACCCCGCGAACGGTATGAATGAGCTTCTTCTCGTAGTCCCGGTCAATTTTTGCCCGCAACCGCGAGACGAGCACGTCCACGACATTGGTCTGCGGATCAAAATCGTAATCCCACACGTGCTCCATGATCATGGTCTTGGAGACCACGCGACCGGTGTTCTGCATGAAGTACTCGAGGAGCGAGAATTCCCGCGGCTGGAGGGCAATATCGCTTTCGCCGCGCCGGACGGCACGGGAGAGAAGATCCAGACGAAGATCACCGGCTTCCAGGATCGTTGGTGCGGTGACCTTCGTCGAGCGTCTGATCAGGGCCTGAAGACGAACGAGGAGCTCCGAGAACGAGAACGGCTTGGTGAGGTAATCGTCTCCGCCCTTCTGAAACCCAAGGACCCGATCGTCCACCGATCTCCTCGCGCTCAGGATGAGGATGGGGGTGTTCACGCCTCGCGCGCGCACGGTTTCAACGAGTGAGAGACCGTCCATTCCCGGGAGCATCACATCAACGACGGCTGCATCATACTCCGCATCCACCATGCGCGGGATTGCTGATTCCGCATCAGATTCGTGATCAACCTGGTAACCCGCCTCCGTCAGACCTTTGCCGACGAATTGGGCTATCTTGCTGTCGTCTTCAACAATGATGATCCGCATTTGCTCCCCCGCGACCACTTACTCGCCCGCAATCCTGCCGCATCCCAGGCAGACATCGTCGTCATAGAATACAGCGAATTGTCCGGGGGCGACGCCACGATCTTCTGAATCCATTGTGACGCACATCCGGTCGCCGTTAAGCCGCTCAATGGACGCGCCGACAAGTGCCGGACCGTGTCTGATTTTGAGGACCACCCTGTCGACTGCCGGTGATCGCCAGGTCCACGAAAGATCCTCGACCAGAAACTCAGCTCGAGCTCGAGCAATGGCGCCGTCGGAATGCGAAATCTGAATGGTATTGGAATCGATATCCTTTCCGACCACGTACCACGGTCCCCCGCTCAATCCCAGGCCCTGACGCTGACCGATCGTATAGAACCAGTAGCCCTGGTGTTCCCCGAGAACATGCCCGGTCTCGATCTCGACAATAGGACCGGTTTTCTCCCCGAGATAGTGACGGATGAACTCGGGGTAACGCACCTTCCCGAGAAAGCAGATACCCTGACTGTCGGGTCTGTCTCTGTTCGGCAGATCATAGTCTGTGGCCCGCCGGCGAACCTCTTCCTTGGTCAGAGCACCAAGCGGAAAGTGAATCTGCCCGAGTTGGTGTTGGCTGAGGTGTGCCAGGAAATAGGTCTGATCCTTCACTGGATCAGGAGAACGCCTGAGAAGGACATGGTCGCCCTCTTCCGTGATTCGGGCGTAGTGACCGGTTGCAATTCTCATCTCCGGATCCGGCCCGGCGGGAAGGTGATCAAGAAACGCCCCGAATTTGATCCGTTCGTTACAGAAGATGTCGGGGCTCGGCGTCCGGCCCGCACGCAATTCCTCAATCGCATAGCGCACGACTCGATCATAGTATTCGAGTTGGAGGGAAATCACGTTGAGCGGCACACCGGCCGCATCACAAACCTGCCGGGCAAAGGAGAGATCCTCCTCCCACGGACACTCACCGAGAGACTCCAGCTCGTCTTCCAGCCACACTTTGAGATAGTAGGCGACAACATCATTGGCCGGATCTCGGGTGAGTTCCCACAGAGCCGTGGAGCTGTCTACACCGCCGGAAAGAAGCACCGCGTAGCGCACGTTCCAAATCTACCGTCCGTGCACCGGACGGTAAACCCACCAGCGAAACAATAATTATGGATATAGTCAACATTTTGGTTTGCCGGAGTTGATCGTGGAACGTATATTTGTGCAAATGCAAAACGTGAGTGTAGGCATCAGCGATGTGGGGATCTACCTGCCCACACCCCTTATGAGTCTTGAAACGCTATACGCCCGGAGAATCAAGCAGGCCCCCAGCCTGGAACGACGGCTGCGCCGCGCCATTGATTCGACCGGACAGAAATCCATCAGATTCCCCCAGGTGTGGGAGGACAGCGCGACCATCGCAGCGCAGTCCGCCTACGGTCTCCTCAAGCGACATCCGGAGATGCTCCCGGGGCTCCGATATCTGGCAACCGGCACCGAGTCGTCGGTAGATCAGTCCAAACCGATAGCGGCGTATGTTGAGGGAATGCTCCAGACGGCAGGTCTCGATGTTCCGGAAACCTTGATGACCTTTCAGGCGCAGCACGCATGCGCGGGCGGTACCATTGCGATGCTCGGTATTGCCGGCCTGCTTGCGATGTCGCCGGAACGCCGGGAATCAGGGCTTGTGATCAGTTCGGACATCGCCCGGTATGATGTTCCGTCCACCGCCGAGATCACCCAGGGTGCCGGCGCCGTCAGCGTGCTTCTTGAGAACAACCCCCGGCTCATGGAGCTTGATCTGGACACCCAGGGACTATGTTCACGCGACGTGGATGATTTCTTCAGACCCAACGACTCAGTCACGGCCAAGGTCAAGGGCGGTTACTCCATCCAGTGCTACAACGAGGCGCTGGACGTTGCATTTCACGATCATTGCCTACGACGAGGACAGACACCGGAAGAAGTGCTTCACGGTACCGATATGTTCATCTTCCATGTCCCGTTCAAGATGATGGCGCTCACGGCATTTCAGCGTCTCGTGTCCCATCATATTGGAATCCACGGTGAAGAACTGCAAAAGTTCGTCAGCGATCGTGGCTTTGAGGAGTCTCTCGAACCAAATACCCTGGTCGGCAATCTCTACACCGCGAGCACTCTGTTCGCCCTCGCATACCTGCTTCGTGAACGCTACGAGAAGTTCGGCAAAGAGATCGTCGGGAAGACATTCATGCTAGGTTCCTACGGTTCCGGCAACACCATGATCATCGTGTCGGGTCGCGTTGCCCCGGGAGCTCCGGAGGTAATCGAGTCGTGGGATCTGGACAGCGCACTCACCTCGGCGCGCCCTGCGGGATTTG
>DAOWMR010000315.1 GCA_030642995.1 Spirochaetales bacterium | reverse complement strand
TTTCACAATCAGTCAATGACAACTACGTCACGGATTGCGTCGTCTGGCGTGCCGGATAGACTGTCTTGAAGTCGGTCATCGAGGATCAAGCGGATTGCGTCTTTCAGGTTATCCTTGCATTCCTCGAGGGTTCTTCCCTGACCGTTGGCGCCCGGGAGTTCGGGACAGTAGGCAATGTACCATTCGTCGTCGCGTTCAATGACTGCGGAAAATTCGTGTCGCATGTCGTCTGTCTTCACATCTGAGTATACAGCGAAAATCGTCGCCGCGCTTGCATCTCGCAAACGGAATTACGGCGTCAGCAGTACGCGGCCGAAAGCCTTGAAACGCGGGTCGCCGTTCGGATAGGAGCGCCGCGAGACTCCGTTGATGCCCGACTCGGGGATGTAGGTGGAATCGATGAAGGTCATCTGTCCGTCAACGATTGACTCGTAGATGGCGACGTGCGTGACGGCGGACTCCTCGGCTGCGCCCATGAAGATCAGGTCACCGGGCTCCGGTGAGTCAAGGGGCGTCGAGTAGGTGTCGTGGAGACCGGCGGCGGTGGCGTCCGCGAACGGGAGGGAATAGCCGTTGATCGCGGCCGCGAGATAGTACACGTTGACGACCAGGCCGGAGCAATCGATCCCTCGCGGCATGATGTCCTGCCCGCCCCACTCGTATTCCATGCCGATGTACCGGATTGCCTCGATGAGGGCGTCGGAACGGACGTTGGCGGGCGCCGGGACCGGCGGCTCGGGAGGACTGAAGATCACCGTACAGGAGGAAAGGGTCGCCGCAATCAGGAACGCGGTGATGGTCGGGATGCGCGAGACCGGCTGGATCCCTCGTGCCAGGCGTTCTAATGACCAATTGGGCAATTCAGTACTCACAAACGGATAGAGTCGTTTGACCGTGAGTGTACGCCAATTCCCGCAATTTAGCTGCGGTTATTCCGTAGGTGGGGCCGTGGCCGCACATCGTGATGACAAGGTCAAGCGGTCGGCCTATACTCGGACAACATCTGATAATGGGGCGCTTCGAATGACAGAATCAGCAGCACGGGTGATTCCTCTGGATCTGAACACAACGGGATATCAACGCATTCTTGGAGGCCCGCCCGTCAGCGGGGCGCTGGCTGTGGCGCGGGGAATGACAGCCTACTGCCCTCCGGACACCGAGCATAACGTGGTGAATACGGAGACCGGTGTACTGCGCTATGTCTATGTTGTGTCAGAAGTTGGTCCTGGAACCGGCCCGTGAGACTATCAAGCAAAGGCGAGTACGCTTGCCTGGCGATGCTCTATCTGGCCCGACACGTGGAATCGCGGCCCATTCCAACGCAGGAAATCGCAGCGCAGAACGGTATTCCGCGGAAGTTCCTGGAGCAGATCCTCCTGACGCTTAAGCGTGCCGGGTACGTACAAAGCCGAAGAGGTCCTGAGGGCGGCTACTTCCTGGCGAAACCTGCGAATGAGATCTCTTTGGCTGAAGTCATTCGTCTCATGGACGGACCTTTGGCGCCGGTTGGGGCAGTCAGTGAGTTTTTCCACGTTTCCACTCCGGTTGAACGCAGCCCCGCATTGATGACGGTTTTCCGGGACATTCGGAATTACCTGGCAGAGAAGTTGGAGCAAACGACTCTTGCCGATCTTGTGGAAATAGAGAACCGATCGTCGGAAAAATAGACGCGGGTGCATGATCCACTGCCCCGCACAGCCTGCACAAAGCTATTGACTATATCCTACATAACCTATAGGATATATTCTCTGTGGGGGATAAAATGACTCTGCTGCGGGCGACAGGAATTGAATTTCGCTGATTCGCACATGCAAATTGTGGCACACCCGGAGGTGCGTACGCTGGTCAACGGTGAGTATCTGATCCTTGCGGTTGACGTCGTCTATGACATCGAGGAACTGGACAATCCTTTCGGAGTTCATCCCACACGAGACGCCCGGGCTCGCACGGTAAGACGACACTACGGCTCGCATCTCTGTTCCAACCTTGTGTTCTCTTGTGACGGGATACGGCGACACGTTGCCAAGAGAGTCAACCGCGACCTGGTGAGACTTGCCGGGCGAGGTATCACGGTCGTCGGCGAACAGGGCGCCCCGTTCTCCCCGGAGTCAGTGACCTCACTTATCCGCTGGTAACCGGAGAGATATGTATGATCGACTTGCAACTGGGACTGATCGTGGCGGTAATTGCGCTCGTCGGCGGGTACATGGACGCCACCCTCGGCATGGGGTACGGTACCGCACTCACCCCCATTCTGCTGCTGATGGGTCTTCCCGTTGAGAATGTCGTGCCGGCGGTACTGATCTCCCAATTCGCGATTGGAATCTTTGCGGGGATCGCTCACCACAAGGTGGGCAACGCCAATCTCGCGCCCAAAACCATGAACCTCCGGAAAATTGTTCGTGCAATCCGATCCTACGGCGTGGCCGAGAGCGCCCGGCGCGGTCTGCCCAAATCGCTTCAGGTTACGTTGGTCCTTGCGGCATCGGGCGTTGTTGGAAGTGCGGTCGCCGCTGCTGTGGCAATTTCGCTGCCGACTGTGGTGGTGAAGATCTACATTGCCGTGTTGATCATCGCCGTTGGAATTGTTGTTCTGGTTGTCCGAAATCGACAGACCGGCTTCTCGTGGAAGCGTGTTGTGGGGCTGGGGCTCGTTGCATCGTTCAACAAAGGGATCAGCGGAGGCGGGTATGGCCCGGTGGTCACCGCCGGACAGATCACTGCGGGCGTTGACGGCAAGAGCGCCGTAGCCGTCACTTCCGTTGCCGAGGCGGTGAGTTGTCTCGCGGCAGTCGCCGTCTACATGATCGCAGGAGCCTACGATGCGTTGCCGTTGGCAGGATATCTTGTGGTGGGTGGTGTGGTGAGCGTTCCGTTCTCTGCATTGACGGTGAAGGCTATCAGTGTCCAGCGTTTCACGCTCCTCATTGGCGGAGCGACGCTCGTGATGGGTTTCCTGAGCCTGGGGAAAGTGCTCTTGGGGGCATGAGAGCGAGCCCATCGTCACATCCGTGACATATCGGACCTCCTGACCCTATAATCTCACAACCTCTCCACGGGCAGTCACATTTGATGAACATCGATAAATACACGACCTTTCTGACTCGCCGCGGCCGGCTGGTGCCGGCCCTCGCCGCACTGGCAATGGCGACTGCTCTCGTCGGCATCTTCCGATTGGACATTCAGACCGAGTTCAGCGTCTTCATGCCCCCGGAGTCTCCGTACCTGGAGGCGATGGAGCGAACGAGTGAAGCGTTCGGTGACTCGGCACAACTGCTCGTGCTGGCGGAGATTGGCCGTGCAGAAGCCGGCGCGAATGATGATCTGCTGAAGGAATTACCCGGGATTGCCGGTGATCTCTCCGAGATTGACGGCGTGGAATCCGCGCAGTCGCCGATACCGGAATCCCTCGTTGAACTGACGGGTCAGGAGTTCGATGACGCAGTTGAACAACTCCAGGTGCTGACCGGCGGCGCTTCGTTGACCGAACATGACGGGAGCCGATACGCAACTTTCAGGTTGCTCCTGAGCGAGGAAGCGGAGTTCGGCGCAGTGATTTCCGAGGTCACGGATCGATTTGAAATGGCCGGTCTCCCAATCACCATTTCCGGCGAGCCATTTCTGGAAGCCGAGATTTTCAACTACGTCCTGCGCATCATCATCACGATCCCGCCCGTAGCCATTTTCCTGATGCTCATCGTTTTCCGACTGCGGATCGGGAGCTTTCGGGCAACGGTCCTCTCGCTGGTCCCTGCGATCGTCGGAGCCGTGTTGACCCTCGGCGCAATTGGCTGGGTCCAGGGCAGCGTGTCGGTGGTGAGCGTCCTTGTACCGATTTTCGTCATCGTCCTCGGCAGTGCGGATGGACTGCACATCACCAGCCACATCATGGACAACCTGAACGCCGGCGCCGGGAATCAGGAAGCGGTCACGAAGACTCTCCGCGCCGTGGGGATGCCCGTGGTGATGACCACCGTCACGACCATGGCCGGCTTCCTGTCGCTCCTGGTGATCAACAGCCGGGCAATTCAGGAGCTTGGC
>DAOWMR010000306.1 GCA_030642995.1 Spirochaetales bacterium | reverse complement strand
GCGGAAAGCCCGCAGGGGCCGGCGCCGTGGCGCCGGCTCCGAGGACTTGCAGCGGAGAGCCCGACCCGCCGGAGGCGGGGCCGCCCAATATCAGTTCCAATATCATTCGTCAGGAAGAACGCCGCGACGCGTTTACCAACCCGATGCGGACGAGTAGTATGTGCCCACCCATGGAAAAGCTTCGAGTTGCAGTTGTGTTCGGTGGCCGCTCAGCCGAGCACGAAATAAGCCTCCTCTCCGCAACAAACGTGATCTCCGCCCTGGATCCGGTCAAGTATGAACCGATCCTGATCGGCATAGATCGACAGGGTCGCTGGCTGATGAACGAGACCTCGCTGACCGAGGGATCGCTCAAACTCCTCGGTGGGGAGAGCGCCGATACCGTTCGTCTGGATACCGATTCGCGCGAGGTCGCGCTGGTCTCAACGGGACCCACCAGCGAACTCCTCAACCGGGACGGCACGACGATTGGCCGGATCGACGTGCTGTTCCCCGTGCTTCACGGCCCGTACGGTGAGGACGGGACCATCCAGGGCCTTGCAAAGCTTGCGGATATCCCGTGCGTCGGTGCGGGGGTCCTTGGTTCCGCGGTGGGCATGGACAAGGACGTAATGAAGCGCCTCCTCCGGGATGCGGGGATTCCCATTGCGCCGTTTCGGACCATTCTTCGGCGGGATCGGGCCGGCGTCGGCTACTCCGAGGTCGCTGTTGACCTCGGACCGAAACTCTTCGTCAAGCCCGCAAATATGGGGTCGTCTGTCGGCATCAGCCGGGCGAATGACGAGCCGTCGTTCCAGTCTGCAATCGATCTGGCATTCAAGTACGACTCCAAGGTCATTGTTGAAACAGAGGTTTCGGGGCGAGAGATCGAGTGTTCGATCCTGGGCAATCAGGACCCGATCGCGTCGATACCTGGGGAGATTATTCCTGCGAACGGCTTCTATTCCTACGAGGCCAAGTACCTCGACGAGAACGGCGCGGAACTCTGCATCCCTGCCGATCTCACCGAGGCCGAGCGCCGGACCGTTCAAGCAACGGCGATTGATGCCTTCGTCACGCTCTGTTGCGAGGGGATGGCCCGGGTTGACGGCTTCCTCACCGATGACGGTCGGTTTATCGTGAATGAGATCAACACCATTCCCGGATTCACCCGGATCAGCATGTACCCGAAACTCTTCGAAGCGAGTGGTATCGGACCCTCGGAGTTGATAGATCGACTGATCAGCCTCGCCCTGGATCGGCATGAGCGCGAGCGCTCCTTGAGCCTCTCACCGCTGGAGGACTGACGGACCGGCACCCTGCCGGCCATTGCTCTTGGGCCATCGGCGACGCAGATCCGGCAGAGCACGGGTTCTTAGTCGTTCAGGGCTGCCATCCCGTCAAGCCGTGATGTTCACCCTTCTGTAACATGCGCCAAGTGGGGAACGGTGGCGTTGCGGTTATCGGTCGGAGAGAGGCTCAGACTTACGGAGTGGATGCGTTGCGCATGTTGACAGCAATCCAAAGCGGCGCCTATGGTGATATCGACGAGCCACAGACCACAGGTCAGTTTGCGGGAACGTAGATTCTCCCCGTTGTTTTCGACCTGAGCTTTGGGCGAAAAAGTGAAGCGTGAAAGGAAGGGTGTGTGCTACTCCCGAACTCGGATCAGGCGATCATTGACCCAGTGAAGGTTCGCGACTACCTGCTGTCGCCGTCACATCCCGTGGGGCGATTCAAGGCGGCCTTCTTCAGATCGTTGGGCTACACAAACTCGGACTGGCAAAGATTTGTGGAAGACCTGCTGCAGATCGCTGGTTCTGGCGAATCAACGCCGGGCCACCAGAGTGGATATGGTCAGACGTACGTCGTAAGTGGTACGCTTGTAGGGCCATCGGGCATGCAAGCGCCGGTGGCAACGGTCTGGATTGTTCTGGCGGGCGAGGATGTCCCTCGTCTGGTGACGGTCTACCCGGGAGCGAATACATGAAGTTCAAGAATCTAGATACTGTCGTGCTCAACAAGGATCTCTCAGAGGCCGGTCTTCGTAGAGGAGATCTGGGTGCTGTCGTTCAGATCCACGAACCCGATGGACTTGAGGTAGAGTTCGTTACAGCATCCGGAAGAACTGAAGCTCTCGTGACCCTCAATGTTGACGAGGTTCGTGCGGTCGAGGACTCGGACCTGATAGCCGTCCGACCATTCTCAAAAAGATCGGCGTAGGAACGACCGTCGCGGATGAGTCAGATTGATGACTCTCGAACGAACGCTTGGGATATCCTTGCTCGATGTGATCGCGGGCCCGGCTGTTGCGGCCGCGGGACCGGGGGTTGCGGTGACGTCGGGCGAGGTGAGGTAGGCGGTGAGTCTGTCCAGATCGGCTGAGACGAACCTCCAATCACTCCGGCCCGCCATCGGTAGTTGTCCACCAATAGGTATCGATGACTGTCTGGCGAGCCGCCGCCGCACTCGTGCTGTACAGCGACGAACCAGCGGAGAAGGTGAGACCGAGTACAAGCGACGGCCGCAAAGCCCAGCCGTTCAGGAGTGCATCGTAGTTTGTCCTCCTCAGGGTAACGCCAGCAAACATGTCGCTCATATCGGTCACGGCCGATACATCCCAGGTGGCCATGCTGGGGGGGGTGTTACAAGAGAACTGCACCCGGCGAATGCTGATCTTAGAGAGGTGGTTCCGCTCAGGTCGAGAACATCTATCGCCGAAATCGTGAGGTTGGCGGCGCCGTGGAAATAGCTGGTGTTGTTTCCAAGATGGAGCGGACCCCACTGTGAGATATCGGTGATCTTCTTCTTGTCCCCGGAATCGGCAAACCTGAAACCATCAATCACGCCCCACACAGTAACTTCATACGTTCCTGCACGTGCATAGGTATGGGTCCGCCCTGGATCAGTCCATGCGCCGATCCAGTCCTCGGTCCCATCGCTCCAATCAACGACGAAATCGTAGGTCCCGGAGGATTCCAGTGGAAGTGAAATCTGGCTGCAGGATGAACTTGCGGTGGTGACGTTCTCCGTGTTCCACGTGCTCTATCGCCAGTGATAGCGATGACGGCTTCGCGTATCATGTGCAAGTGATCGCCGTGATCAAGGAAACTACCAAGCTCTATGAGGAGCCCCTGTTCGACACCTGGAACCCGCTCGAAACGGATGCAAAGCCAATCTACGGTTCATTCTGGAAGGAACAGTTGGAATTCTGGTGTTTGTATCGGTGATTCTCTTTGGGCATCAAGGCGGCGCTGTCTTTGCGCTGCTGGCGATAGTTCCCATCATCATCATTGTGCCGACAATCGCTATTCTATCAAACCGGGAATTTCAGTTTGGGCTTCATGATCCTCGCCATGGTTGTCCTGGACTAGTTGGCGCGAAATGGGGTCTTGGCCACACTCATACGTGAAAACTGGTTGGTTTTGAGTGTTGCTTTGTTCATCGTCGGGCATTCATGCATTGGTCTGGTGCTGTTTCAGCACGACCAGTGAGGGAGTGCATGACTGCTTGTCATCTCAGTTAGCCGGCATCCCCGGGCCGGCCGCATTCCCAATCGCCGTCATCACCGCACCCCCGAGCGCCACGATCTCCTCGCGCACGAAACGCACTCCGCGCAGGGTTTCATCCGCGGCGTTCACGGCACGGGCGGCGTCCTGCGCCGTGTCCGGCGAGACGACCACCTTCTCTATGCGGCCGTGTCGCACCGTGACGGTAAGTTCGGCGACCGGAGTTTGACCGCTCACCCGGGGAATCACACGCCGGTCGAAGGTTGGCGTCTTCCCGAATCGCCACTCCCAGGATCTCAGTTCGCGCTCGTAGCAGGCTATCTGCTCGGGGTTGTTGTCGGCCGGCGATGCTGGATCCGTTGGGCCAAACTCCGCCCGGTATGCGGAGCGGAGCGCTTCAACGAGGGTCGCGTGCGTGAGGTCGGTACGGATCTCGGTCAGATTGATGACTCTCGAACGAACGCTTCGGATGCCCTTGCTCGATATGATCGCGGGCCCGGGTGTTGCGGCCGCGGGACCGGGGGTTGCGGTGACGTCGGGCGGCGTGAGGAACGCGGTAAGTCTGTCCAGATCCGCGGAAACAAGGAGAGTGCCGTGGTGGAGGGACCGCCCCCTCGTGTGCCGGAAGGCGTTGC
>DAOWMR010000358.1 GCA_030642995.1 Spirochaetales bacterium | reverse complement strand
GGTCCCGTTATCCCGTGACGCGGCTCGCTATCTGGTCCCCCATTTCCGCGGTGCCGACCGTCTGAACGTCTTCCTCTGCCACATCAGCCGTGCGATACCCGGCGGCGAGCGTGTGAGAGACTGCGTCGAAGATTGCCCGGTATGCTTCCTCCGAGCCGATGGTGTGGCGGAGGAGGAGGGCCGCGGAAAGGATCCCGGCGATAGGATTTGCGATACCGCGCCCGGCAATGTCCGGCGCCGAACCGCCGGCCGGTTCGTAGAGACCGAAGACCGGCGATTCAAGCGAACCTGCACGTGACTCGGCAAGCGACGCGCTCGGGAGTAAGCCAAGCGACCCGGTGATCATTGATGCCTCATCGCTCAGAATGTCGCCGAACATATTGCCGCACAGCAGGACGTCAAACTGACGCGGGGCTCGCACGAGTTGCATCGCGGCGTTGTCCACGTACATGTGGCGGAGCTCTATGTCCGGATAGTCGGCGCCGACCGCGGTGACAGTCTCGCGCCAGAGAACCATCGACTGAAGCACGTTCGCCTTGTCAATTGAACAGACCTTCCGACGGCGGGCACGCGCGGCCTCAAAGGCGACGCGGGCGATTCGCTCAATCTCCGGTCTCGTGTAGACCAGGGTGTCCAGGGCGCGATCACTGTCTCTGGACTTGGGTTCTCCGAAATAGATACCGCCGGTCAATTCCCGGACAACGAGCAAGTCCATTCCGTCACCGATGATATCGGCTCGGATCGGTGATGCGCCGACGAGCTCACCAAAGATGATGGCCGGCCGGAGATTTGCGAACAGGCCAAACTCCTTGCGCAGCGGGAGAAGCGCCGCACGCTCGGGTTGTTGTTCCGGCGGGAGAGACTCCCACTTGGGCCCGCCCACGGCGCCGAACAGGATTGCGTCGGCATCGTGGCACACCGCGAGGGTCTGTTCCGGCAGCGCTGATCCATGTCTGTCTATCGCAATGCCGCCGACGTCGGCCTGGACCAGCTCCATCTGGATGCTGAAAACCTTCTCGATCTTCCGAAGCGTCTTGACTGCCTCCGCCGTGATCTCCGGTCCAATGCCGTCACCGGAGAGAATCGCAATCTTCAGAAATGTGCTCATATGGATGTCCTCATTCGGTCCCCTTGGTCGACTCTCGCCGAACCGTCGCGCTATCCTGCCCGATCTTTCCGAGAGAGTCGATACCTGCTATCATCGGCGGGCCAATTGCAATGGCCAGATACATCGGAGGAACACATGAATCAGACGGAAGTCGATGCAATAGCTTTGTCGGTCCGCTCACTCAGTATGGATGCGGTCCAGGCCGCCAACTCAGGACACCCGGGACTCCCGATGGGTTGCGCGGAACTCGGTGCGCTGCTCTATGGGGAGATCCTCAATCACTATCCGGGCGATCCGGACTGGCCGAACAGAGATCGATTTATTCTCTCAGCCGGTCACGGTTCAATGCTCCTCTATTCGTTGCTCCATCTCGCCGGCTACGATCTGCCGTTCGAGGAACTCAAGAACTTCCGGCAGATCGGATCAAAGACCCCGGGTCATCCCGAATACGGACATACCGTAGGGGTGGAGATGACAACCGGCCCGCTCGGCCAGGGCATCTCCAGCGCGGTCGGGTTTGCGATAGCCGAGCGGATGTCGGCGGGGATCTACAACACCGCCGATCAAACGATCATTAATCACTTCACCTATGTCCTGGCCGGTGACGGCGACATGATGGAAGGGATCTCGTCCGAGGCATGCTCGCTCGCAGGGCATCTCGGATTGGGCCGGCTGATCGTGTTCTACGACGATAACGACATCTCCATAGACGGCTCAACAGACATCACCTTCACCGAGGATGTCGGTAAACGCTTTGAGGCCTACGGATGGCAGGTTCTCAGTGCCGACGGCTATGACGCGCCGGCGGTCATTGCCGCCACGAACGAGGCTCAACGGGTCACGGATCGGCCGAGCTTCATTGTGCTCAAGACGGTGATTGGCAGGGGCTCGCCCAACAGGGCCGGAACGAGCGGTATTCACGGCGCCGCGCTCGGTGAGGAAGAGATCGGACTGACCCGGAAGAATCTGGGGCTTGGACCGGACGACGCATTCTTTATCCACCCCGACGCGGTGACATACTTCAAGCAACACCGCGAGGCTCTCAGGCATCGCTATGACGAGTGGAAGGCTCAATTCGCCCAGTGGCGGGCGAAGAATCCCGAACTCGCCGCGCGCTGGGATACCGCCCGAGCGCCGGGGGCCAAACAGGCGGCCGGCGTGACCTTGCCCGACTTCCCGACGGGGGAGAAGGTCGCCACGCGGAAGGCGAGCGGGAAGGTGCTCAACGCAGTGGCAGACGGAATGCCGTCGCTCGTCGGCGGTTCGGCGGATCTCGCCGGCTCCAACATCACCGCCATGCCGCAACACGGTGTGTTCGGCGCCAAGACGCCTGCCGGTCGGACCATCAACTTCGGCGTTCGTGAGCACGCGATGGGCGCTATCTGCAACGGACTTGCCCTCTACGGCGGCTTCAGGCCGTTCTGCTCCACCTTCCATGTCTTTTCCGACTACCTGCGCCCCGCTATTCGGCTGGCCGCTCTCATGGGCCTCCCGGTCATCTACGTGTTCACTCACGACTCAATCTTCGTGGGCGAGGACGGACCTACCCACCAACCCATTGAGCACAATGCCGCCTTGCGAACAATTCCGGGTCTTGATGTTCTGCGTCCGGCAGACGCCCAGGAGACCGCGGAAGCGTGGCTGATGGCCACCGAGCGAGACGATGGGCCGTCGGCGCTGGTCCTTACCCGGCAGAATCTCCTCACCTTTGAGAAGGCGGATCCCAATTGGAAGAAAACGGCCCGGAAGGGAGCCTACGTTGCAAAGGAGTGTGACGGTGAACCGGAGGTCGTGCTCGTTGCTACCGGCAGCGAAGTGACCCTGGCCCTTGAGGCTGCCGCCAGATCTTCGAAGCGTATTCGGGTGGTCTCGATGATCTCCATGGATCGATTCCGTGACCAGAATGCCTCGTTCCGGGATGAGCTCCTGCCGCCGTCGGTGCGAATCATCACCGCGGAGGTTGGCGTGAGCTTCGGCTGGGACGGCATCGCGTCCGGTCGGGAGAACGTCTTTGCACTGGATCGATTTGGCGTCTCTGGCCCGGGCGCGGAGGTTGCCAGGCAGCTTGGGTACACCGCCGACGCTCTCCTCGCACTGATTGAGGCATAGCCGTGGCCGGGCATCTTCTGGGATTTGACGTCGGGAGTAGCTCGATAAAGGCCGGTATCGTAGAGATTGAAAGCGGCGCCGTTGTCGCCTCCGCCACCTCGCCGGATACCGAACTTGCCATTGACGCGCCGCAGGCCGGTTGGGCCGAGCAGCACCCCGATCTCTGGTGGGAGCACATGCGGCGGGCGGTTGGGATTCTGCGGGAACGCCATGCGGCCGCCGTTGATTCGGTCGCCGCAATCGGCATCTCTTACCAGATGCACGGCCTGGTGATCGTTGACAAGGATGGGGCAGTCCTTCGCCCGTCCATCATCTGGTGCGACAGCCGTGCGGTGCCTTTCGGCGACCGGGCCTTCTCG
>DAOWMR010000364.1 GCA_030642995.1 Spirochaetales bacterium | reverse complement strand
CGCTGGACCGTAGTGCGGCTACTGACGGAGTGAAACCCGGCTACTGCCGAACCAGGAGGAGATTTGCGTTGGAATTGGCCTCTATCTGCGTGACGCTTGCGTTTCGTTCGGTGACGACAACGCTCACGAGAAACAACACATCTTCGGTCAGATCACGAACCTTGTAGAAACTGTTGGCGGACGGCGTCTCGAAGTACAGAAATTCTCCATCCATTCCCCACGACTGGAACCGCAGGCTCTGAGAGTCGGAAGTCATTGTTCCGTCATCCTGGAGAACGAGCGTTGCGTCTATGAAGCTGCTCGTGGGCGGAGAGGTCCGGTACTCATTCAGCGAGAAGCTACCGATCGTGTCGAGCCTGTAGAGCTGCCACGTTCCAGCCATGTCAAGTTCCTGCCCGAACAAGGCGGTCACCAGCAGGAGAAGAGCGAATACAAGAAGTGCCCGTTTCATACAGCCTCCGTCTCTCTCTTTACTTGTCGATCAGGATGGGTCCCACCTTGAGAAGTTCCGTGCACGCTGATCGCATGCCGGCGGTTTGCATCCGGGGCGAAACGAGTCTAATATCGTTGGGAACTATGACCAAACCAAACAGAAACCCGGGCAAAAGCGCCAAGTCTGAAGGGCGGCTGGTTCTCACGGGCCGAGGCTTCGGCTTTGTGAACCGCGACGAAGGTCCCGATATTCTGATTCCGTTTGATCATCTCGGAACCGCAACGTCCGGCGACATCGTCCGGGTGGAACTATTCCCGGAATCACCGAGAGACAAACCTGCCGGCAGGGTCACGGAGGTCATTGAGCGCAGTGGACTTCCTGTCGTGGGGCGGGTCGGGTGGCGAGGCAAGCAGCTCCGCCTCCATCCGGAGAGCCAGCGGATCAACCGTGCGGTCGTCATGGAACCGAACGCGCTCAAGACATTCACCGACAGTCTGCATCTGAAGGGCGGCATCAAGGACGGCGACGTGATGAGCGCGGACCTGTCCGATTGGAAAAATGCTGCGGACCACCCGATCGGGATCCCGCAGGCCTTCATTGGGCGGCGCAACGATCCCCGGAGCGAGGTGAAACTCATCGCGCTGGCGAAGGGATTCAGCCTGGAGTTCCCGCCCGCCGTTCTGCAGGCAGCCGATCGTCTGGAACTGCCACCGTTGAAGCAACTCTCGAAGAAGCGGACGGATCTCCGGGACGAGATCTGCTTCACAATTGATCCGGAATCCGCCCGGGACTTTGACGACGCTCTCTCCGTACGCCAACGGAAAGACGGACTCTTTGAAGTGGGTATCCATATTGCAGACGTGAGCCACTTCGTTGCCGAGCGGGACGTAATAGACCAGGAAGCGTGGCAGCGCGCCACATCGGTCTATCTGATGAACACGGTTCTCCCAATGCTGCCGGAACGCCTGTCCAACACGCTCTGCAGTCTCGTCCCCGGGGAACCCCGTCTGGCGATGACCGTGAAGGCCGTGCTGGACAGCACCGGCCGCGTAGCCGAAGTGTCGTTCTTCGAGAGCATCATCAAAAGTCACCGCCGTTTCACCTATCGCGAAGTTGAAGAGATTCTCCAGGGCAAAGGCGATCCGCTCGCTCGGGAACTGCACCTTCTCCATCTCATCACCCAACAACTCAGGCGCGGGCGGGAAAATGACGGCAGTGTTGATCTTGATCTCCCCGCCACCCGGATAACCCTGGACGAGAACGGTGTGCCGGTTGCCATTCGCCCGGAAGAACGGCTCTTTGCCCAGCGCATGGTGGAAGAGAGCATGCTGCTGGCAAATCGGCTGGTGGCCGAGCAACTTCTGGCATCCGGTTCGCCGGGGATCTATCGCGTTCACGACCAGCCCCGGCCGAGTGATGTTCAGAACCTCATTGGAACCCTTGCACAGCTCGGGATCAAGTACACGGTGGGTGAGGAATTCAAGCCGGACGACTACCGGAATATACTCGCCATCATCGAGAACCTCGAGTTCAAGGATTTTGTCGAGGCACTCGCCATGCGGTCGTTGAACAAGGCGGTGTACGCCGTGGAGAATCGCGGCCACTTCGGTCTCGCAATGGCGGCCTACACCCACTTCACCTCACCAATTCGACGCTATCCGGATCTCGTGGTTCACAGACTGCTCAAGCGACATATCGCGGGCGCGCCGGCCGGCGCCACCCGTGCACCGAAGAGTACCAAGCGCCGCAATCGCCCGAACCCGCAGCTTCTCAAGTTTCTGCGCGAGACGTGTGAACACTCCTCAGAGCAGGAACGCGCTGCCACGGGCGCCGAACGCGCTTACACACGCCTGAAGGCACTCCAATACCTCCAGCGGCGGATTGGCCGAGAGTATGCCGGGACAATCTCGGGCGTCACATCATTTGGTCTCTTTGTTGAGATCGATCGGTATCTCGTGGAGGGGCTCGTGCCCATAGCAACGCTCGGGAAAGAACGCTTTGAGCTTGAGCGGGCCGAACACAGGCTCGTTGGTGGAAAAACCGGCGCCACCTTCAGGCTTGGTGATCGCGTGAAGATCTCCGTCGCCAAGGTGGATACCGGAGAGCGACGGGCGGAGTTTCGGTTGGTGTGAATTGCTCCGCGGCGAACGTGCGCCGTCTAGTTCCCGCTCTCCAGATCCGCAAGGTATCGCTCGGCTTCGAGCGCCGCCATACAGCCGGAACCTGCCGCTGTGATCGCCTGCCGGTAGATTCGATCCTTCACATCGCCGCAGGCATACACGCCGGGCTTCGCGGTCCGGGTTGAGTCGGGGGCCGTGATCAGATAGCCGGTCTCGTCCATCTCTAACTGGCCGCCGAGGAACTCGGTGTTCGGTTTGTGGCTAATCGCGAAGAAGAGACCGCCTGCTTCAATGACATCTTCCTCTCCGGTCTTGTTGTTCCGGACTTTGACAGCCGTAAGCGTCTGCTCACCGATGGCTTCAATCGCGTTGTTGTTCCAGCGCACGGTTATCTTCGGGTTGTTGAACACCCGATTCTGCATTGCCTTGGATGCACGGAAGACGTCCCGGCGCACGAGCATGATCACCTCGGAACCGAACTTGCTCAGGTAGCTTGCCTCTTCGCAGGCCGAGTCGCCGCCGCCGATGACCACGAGAGGTCGATTTCGGAAGATGGGGAGACCGCCGTCGCACACCGCACAGGCGGAGATCCCCTTCTGCCAGTAGGTGCTCTCACCCGGAAAATCCAGCCGTATTGCCGTCGCACCGGTTGCAATGATAACGGTCATCGCTTTGTACTCCGCGCCGGCGGTGAACACGGAATAGGGTTGGCCGGAGAGATCAACGCGTTCCACGGTTTCCGTGCGGATGGTGGCGCCATACTTCACCGACTGCTCGCGCATCTTCACCATGAGATCAGGGCCGCCGATGGTCTTCGGAAATCCCGGGTAGTTCTCCACCTCGGTGGTCGTCGTGAGCTGACCTCCGGGGGCGATACCGCCGGCCATGAAGCCCTCAAACATGAGCGGGGCGAGTTCGGCCCGACCCGCATAGACCGCCGCGGTGTGGGCCGCCGGTCCTGAACCAATG
>DAOWMR010000431.1 GCA_030642995.1 Spirochaetales bacterium | reverse complement strand
GTTCAATCGGGCGGGATCATGGACACCCTTCTCTACCGGGCCAGCGGGGTCATCGAGGGGAGGCCGCCGTTGGCGGCCGCGTTCCTCACCTACGTTGTCACGCTGGTCATGAACTTCTTCGTGGGATCAGCATCCGCAAAGGCGTTCCTGATGATGCCCATTCTCACGCCCCTGGCCGATCTCACCGGGATAACCCGTCAAACGGCCGTACTGGCGTTCGGATTTGGCGACGGCTTCAGCAATATGATCTACCCGTCCAACGCTCTGCTTATCATCGCACTGGGATTCACGGTGGTCAGTTACCCGCGGTGGATACGATGGACAATCCTCCTGCAGCTCATCGTGTTCGTGATATCCATGATCTTCCTGGGTTTCGCTGCCCTGACCGGATTCGGACCGTTCTAAGCCGGATTCACCACTGATGCCGATGATTCGCGCTATTACTCGGCTTTCTCGGTGTATTTGTGCCAGAACCGAAGCGCAACGTAGGAGAGGCCGTCGCGGGTGTAGAACCGAACCAGTTCTCCGGTATAGAACCGAGCCGGTTTCCCTTTCGGCTTGATCGTAAACGATCCGTCCAGGCCCAGAACAGACGGGTCAACCTTTTCGCGCTCGTCACCATCAAAGGAGAAGAGAGCCCCGCTCGTAGAGAGGTCTACGAGCAGACCGGGAATCGACTCATCCTCGATAGCAAGGGCAACCGGATGATCCAGATAGACCCGTGTGGCCGTTCGTTTCTCGCTCATGTACCATCCCAATCGTTGAGTTGGCCCAGTATATCAGATAGCATCGGTCTATGCAGGTGCAGCTGTACGAGGTTGAGCACGGAAATTGTCCGTATCTCCCCGAAAGAACATGGGTGACACACAGTTTCCAGCTTGAATCGATTCCTGAGTCGGCATACGAGGCAATGCTCGCCGACGGGTGGCGCCGAAGCGGAACCAGCTTCTACCAGAACCACTGCCCGGGCTGCCGGTGTTGTACGCCGGTCCGGGTGCCGGTGAAAGAATTCCGCCCGTCGAGGAGCCAACGCCGAGCCCTTCGAAGAAACGGCGACGTCACGGTGGATGCGGTCGCTCCTGCCATGGACGGAGAATCGTTCGATCTCTACCAACGGTACGTGCGGGCACGACACACACCAGCTTCGCTCGGCGCACCGAACGACGTCACACCCGAGCAGTTCCTGGAGTTTCTCGTCACTTCGCCCGTCCACACCCAGGCCATGCATTATCGAGTCGGAGGTCGATTGGTCGGAATCGGATGGATCGATCTCCTGCCGAACGGCCTCTCCAGCGTCTACTTCGCCTTTGAACCCGCCGAAAGCCACCGGAGCCTGGGAATATACTCGATCATGAAGGAAATTGATCTGGCTCGCGACCTCGGCAAAGAGTGGCTCTACCTCGGCTTTTTCGTCCCGGGCTCTCCCAAGATGGCGTACAAGGGCGCATTCCACCCCCGGGAGTTTGCCGTGGACGGGACGTGGGTTTCATATCTGTGAAGGTTCACTGCTTCTCATCAAACAGCCAGGTACTCAGATACCGTTCTCCGGTGTCACAGATCACGGTCACAATCAGCTTGCCCTCGCTCTCCGCGCGGGCTGCAATTTCCAGCGCCGCCCAGACGTTCGCGCCGGCCGACACACCGGCAAGAAGGCCTTCTTCCTTCGCAAGACGTCGGGTGGTGATGGCTGCGTCATCGGAAGTGACCTTCATAATCTCGTCAATCACTGATCGATCAAGAACTGCAGGCACAAATCCCGCGCCGATCCCCTGGATCTTGTGCGGCCCCGGCCGCTCGCCGGACAACACCGCCGAGCCCTCAGGCTCTACTGCTACAGTGATCACATCGGGTTTGAGCTGCTTCAGTCGACTCCCTACCCCGGTTATCGTGCCGCCGGTCCCGACGGCGGCGACAAACACGTTCACAGTTCCTTCCGTGTCGCGCCAGATCTCCTCGGCTGTGGTCCGGCGGTGGACCTCTGGATTGGCCGGATTGGTGAACTGGCTTGGCATAACTGCACCGGGCGTCTTCGCGACGATCTCCTCGGCTCGCGCCATGGCGCCGTTCATCCCGTCTGTTCCCGGCGTGAGTTCGAGATCCGCCCCGAACGCCTGCAACAGTCGCCGGCGCTCACTGCTCATGGTATCCGGCATGGTTAAGATCACCTGGTAACCCTTTACGGCCCCAATGTAGGCAAGGGCGATGCCGGTGTTCCCGCTCGTGGCCTCAACGATGGTTGAGCCGGGTGTGAGTGACCCGTCACGTTCGGCGGCTTCAATCATGGCCAAGCCAATGCGGTCCTTGACGCTGGATGCAGGATTGAGATTCTCGAGCTTCACGGCTACGCGTCCGGGGAGCCCCGCACCAAGCCGGTTAAGCTGCACCATCGGCGTCTTGCCGACGAGCTCGGTCATGTCCTTTGCAATAGCCACGGCATCTCCAATCTGATAAGCCCTACTGAATCAGTTCTCCATAATCGTGATCTCAACGCGACGATTCTTCCGTCGCCCCGACTCCGTGGAATTGTCGGCCACGGGTTCCTGCGCGCCGACTCCCCGTTGGAGAATCTGGTCCGGGTTTCGCACGCCAAGTTCCAGGAAATAGTTGGCAACGGCCCCGGCGCGTTCAACCGAGAGCTGTAGTCGTCCAGATTCCGTCCCGGCGAGAGCGGTATGTCCTGTGATGAGAATGTCCCGATCAGGATACCTACCCAGGATCTCCACGATACCGTCCAGTTTCACTTTCTCGGAATCGCGCAGGAACGGTGAATCCGGCGGAAAGAGAATGTTG
>DAOWMR010000145.1 GCA_030642995.1 Spirochaetales bacterium | reverse complement strand
TCCGGAATAGTTCTGTGGCTTATGCCCTCGGGCGGATACCGCGGCGGGCGCGGGCTGGCTGCACCCCCGACTGCGCTTGGACTCAGTCACGACCTGTGGAATGATCTGCACCTCTGGGGGAGCATTGCCCTTATCGGTTTCGTTCTCGTCCACCTGGTCGTGCACTGGTGCTGGATCAGGAAGCTGCCGAAGATCCTTTCCAAGCCGAAAAGGAGAACGGCGCCATCACGCGTTGCCACCGAAGACATCTGTGAAGTCAACGCAGGGTAGGGCCGCGCGGCGCGGGTTGTTTTTCTGCCATCCTGGATTATCGTGAACACATTGGCCGCCATTCAGTGTTGTATAATTGATACTCACTTGGGGGATGAAATGAGACATTTTCGTTACGCAATTGTGTTCACCACCGTACTTGTCGCGGGATTTACGGGCTGCGTCAGCACCGAGCTTGCTTTCTACGATTTTGACGACCTGGCGATGACCGTGGATGCCCGTGTCGCCCCGGATGCAGAGATCGATACCTCCTACTCAATCGTCATGGACCCGGATGATCCCGTGCGGACCGCCCTGAGCATCGGAAGCTCCCTGGCAAAGGCGAACCAGGTGGCACAGGTGGAGTCCAAGCTGCGAGAGGCGCTCCGAGAGACCGACATTCGGACCATTGTTGAGGATGAGCTCAGTGAGTTTGTGGAGACAACGCTCGGAGCTCGTATCGTCGAGAATCGACGGGCGGCCGATCTGCAGCTTCTGATTGATGTTGAAAGCTACGGCATTGACGCCGGCGGCTCCGGTTCGGGGATTGAGTTCCAACTGTCGGCTGTTGCGACGCTCTTTGATCTGAGAAGCGGCGATCGAATCTGGCGGACACGCGAGTCGGTGAGCGAGCCCGTGAGCGCGGATGTTTTTGGTCTCCCACCGGTGGCGGGCAACGTCCTGTCCGCAGTCAGGCTGTCGGAACTGACCGAGGAGGAGATTGCCCATGGTCTTGAACGGCTGGCACGCGACGCGGCCTGGGACATCGGTCTGGAATTGGAGAGTGATATCTATCGCGCTCGTCGCCGACGATAACGCTGCGGCGACAACTGCGCCGCGTCGGAGATGTTGACACCCGGCCGATCATCAGTGACCATCATCGCCATGCAATGGTTGAAGGTTGTGCGGTGGATGAAGTCGGTGTGGCAATTTGGAGCGCACGTTGGGAGAAGGTTCTTCGCCGACGCATGTTCCGGCCGTGCTGCGGGCCTCGCGTTCAGCACTCTCTTCGCCCTCGTTCCGCTGAGTGCGTTCGTGGTTGCGGTCCTTTCCGTCTTGGGTGCGTTCGAACCGTTGATCGAGGAGGCGCAGCGAGCCCTCATCGAGCAGTTAGTGCCGGCCGTCCACGAAGAGGTTTCTGCGAGCATCCGGCAATTTGCCTCAAATACGCGTACGCTCGGGTTTCTTGGACTGTTCATGTTCCTCGGCACGGCGGCCCTGTTGCTGCGGAACATCAAAATATCCTTCAATACAATCTGGAAATTCCGGTCTCGCCGCGGCGTGTGGGGGCAAGTCGCTTCGTACACGAGCATCATTGTCATCGGCACGGGGCTCCTGTCGGCGAGCTTTGCCTTTGGGCCGGGGGTGCATGCCGTGATCCAAGCCACCTTCCCCGACGTTGCAGAAGCTACCTGGCTTCGTAATGTCCTCCTGCCTCCGATCTTCGTTTTCCTGACGATATTCTCGTTGAACATCCTGGTTCCGGCCGGCAAGGTCAAGCCGGGTAGCGCGGCACTGGGCGCGGTTGTCTCCGTGATCGTCTGGGAGTTGGCCAAACGAATTTTCATCTTCTGGTCGACATCAGTCATGCGATTCAATCTCATCTACGGCTCGCTGGCGGTACTGCCGATCTTCCTTATCTGGCTCTATCTCACTTGGTTTTTCATTCTCATTGGCGTGGAGGTGTCCTACATCTTCCAGCATCGCCTTGAGCCTCTGGCCGACGAAGCTCCGCACCGAGTCGATGGACCAGTGTCGGCGGTTATCGATCAGTGCGTGGCCACGGCGCTTGAGATTGGTCGGCGGCATCAGGACGGGGCGCCGGCCGTCACCGGCGAGGATCTGGACTATCGCCTGGGTGCAGTCATGGCTGATCGAGTCCGTACAAGTCTGGCCGGATGCGGTCTGTTCCTGGATACCGACCACGGCTTGCTGCCTGTCAGGGGAGTCGGTTCAATCTCGGTTGGGGACCTTGTCGCGGGGGTGATCGAGGGCAGGCCGCAGGACCTGGACACGGCACCTTCCGGCGCGGGTGGAATGGTGTCCAGACTGCTGGCTCTGTGGCGTGAAGATCCGGCCATTTCACTCACCGACGAACGCGTCATGGGTCTCGGTGAAGAGCCGGAAGGCTCACAAATCCAGGCTGAGGTAGACGGGCCCCGGTAGCGGGTTGTTGTAGTAGGGGCTAATCTCGCGGAACCCGAAGGACTCGTGGAGGCGCGGCGCGGGCAGTGTCGATGATTGAGGACACTGGCAACTGACCGACCCCCAGTTTCCTGAACGGTTCCCGAACCCATAGCCGTTTCATCTCACACCGACGAACGTCAAGTCGACGAAAGGCAACACGCCCCGCAACGCTGTCCGATGTGGCGCCTGCAGCGCCGTCCGGAGTGGTCTTTGCCAGCAGAATAAGGCCGTTGCGTACTCAACAGAGATCTCCCGGACAGACGGAAAGCCGCCGGCTGTGGCGGGTGAGACGGCAATCCGAGCGCTCACTTGATACCGACCGGTCGTCGAATGAGGAGGTATCCGTTCTCAAATCCTTGCGCGATTGTGAGCGCCAGGGCGGCCACCGTTACTCCGACGATTGGGAAAAGCGTCGGCCCCGCAAAGATGCAGAAGAATAGCGCAATGGTGTAAGCAATCACGCCCTGAGCGAGGATAGTTGTCCGGTCGGCCGTGACGTATCGTGCGCCGTACCACGCTTTGTAGGTCGTCAAGGCGGGCACTACGGAGAGGATGAGCAGCGGTGTCCTGGTAAGCGCCAGGAGTGGTTCGCCAAGGCCGCTTACGACGCGGAACCACCAGTCTCCGATTGGCGTGAGTCCGGTGAGTAACATCAGGCAGGAGAGGGAAATTGCGAGGATAAGCGTAAAGCGCGAGAGTCTGGGGAAACTCCGTGGACTGCGGTTGAGCAGTGCAATCGCGGTCTCTTGGTATGAAAGCGCAATGGAGGTGAACAGGAACATGTAGGCATTGACCACCGGCCACACGGCGAGCGATCGGGTCGGTTCAAGGCTCCGAGCGATGCCGAAGGTCAGCATAGGCTGTGAGAGGAGGAAGAGGATCGTCGTGAGCGAGAGTGGAACGTAGAAGCGCAGCAATCTGCGCCAACTGTAGGTTTGACCCCTATCGGTCGGTTCTTTGAGGATCGGCATCACGAGAACTCGGTTGAGCAAGCCCGCGGCGACGGCGGCAATGATCGTTCCGGATGCCAACGCAATGGAGGCCAGCATCGCGCCGGGTACCCTGCCGGACACGTATCCGATCGCCAGCACTGCTGCAATGAGCCCGAGCCGAGAGATCATCGTGACTGGTACGATCCAGGTCTTTCCGTGTCTGATGAGCACCCCCTGCCACAATCTCCGGTATCCGACGGCCATCGTGAACGGCGCCATGATAACGAAGGGAATCCGGCTTGCTTCGGTGACCTCCGGCGGTACGTTCAGGAGCCCGGTGACAATGAGATCGTACAGTGGGGTCAGGCCTACGAGGAGGTGAATTGAAGTGAGCACGATGCCCATGACGTGCATGAGCCGCAGGAGCATTCGATAGTTTGCCGCATTGTCGGCGACTGCGGTGGCAGCCGCGAGCATCTGGATGATCGGGCTTTCCATGACAAGTGAGAGGGCAAACACGACACCGAACGCAGCAAGGTTGATTTCCGCGTTTGGAAGACGGGCAATGATTGCGTTCAGCGCCGGTTGTTCCGCGGCCATCATGATCCACATCACGCCCAACGGCAGCCAGAAGATGAGTATCTCCGAGTACGAGAGGAGGCGTGAACTGTCGACCGGGGCTGTCGTGTGTCCGCGTGATGATATTGACATGGGCCCCTACCGTAGAGATCGGTCGACTCCTGGTCAATGACACCCCGCCATAATGGTTGTGCGACAAAAAAGCGGGCCCCGAGATGGGGCCCGCCAAGGAGAGGGTTGGGGTTCCGCTTAACCGCGGCGCCCGCGGGGCGCTCGATCGGTGGAGCCTTGGCCGATTCCGCCGGGTCCGGACGAAGTACTGCCGATGATCTCGTCGTACTCATCCTGGGGCAGCACCGTTGGCTCGTAGTCGTCGTAGAACCGATCGATCTGTGACACGAAAGCCCGCAGGTGATTGTAGCTGCCTTTCAACAGGCTGTCGTAAATCACCAGGACGTCTTCGTTGTCAGCCGCCGCAATGTCCACGAGTAGATCCTCGATGTCCACTTCTTCGACCAGGGCGCCGACTCGAAGGGCCTCCTCCATGCTCTGTGCACCCCGCTCTACCAGGACATCATAGAGCTCCTGGAGCTCGGGATTGGCAAACACGCCGGGTGTGAGGGCTGGATCATCCAGGTCGTATCGATCGATGAGAGCCAGCATGCTGTCCATGTGCTGCTGCTCGCTTCGGGCAATGTTCGTAAAGACCCGGAGCTGCCACACATCATAGAGAGCCAGGTAGACGTCGCGAGCAAGTTTCTCCTCCTCACGCATGAAGAGGATTCCCGCTTCCTCAGTGGCGGAAAGCGGCGCCGGCTCAATTGAGTCAATCATGATCGGCGCATCTGCGACAGCCAGCGCTCCAGTTGCAAGAAGAAGAACAGTGGCAACCACTGCCACTTTCCGGTTCGTCGTTTTCGTCTTTTGTTCCATATCATCCTCCATTTGGATTTCAGTCTTGTTGCCCATAGAGAAGCACGAACCGTGCCAACCGGACCCCACAATTTGTGCTGGAGCCGGGCGGGGTTATATTCCTGAGTGAGAAGATCATGCATTCTCGCGCATTGTGGGAAAAAAATACTCAGGCTACACCTGCGTCGACCCGCGGTGTAGAATGCGCGGGACTATGCGATCAGACGACCGGCCGGTTACCGTAATTGGTGGATTGAATATGGACATCCATGTCACGGCGGATGCTCCAGCCTACGAACGGGGTACCTCCAACCCAGCCGGCGTTCGGTTGGCGCCCGGTGGGGTGGGGAGAAACATCGCCGAGAATCTCGCCCGTCTCGGAATAGCGGTACGGCTGCTCGGTGTGGTAGGAGACGATCTGATCTCAGACCGATTGCTTGCGGAGACCGAGGAGGCCGGCGTGGATGTTGCCGGCGTGGCGCGGATCCACGGTCAGTCCGGGGTCTACGTGGCGCTCCTGGACGGTGCCGGCGAATTGGACACTGCTGCATCAGACATGTCGGTCATGGATGCGGTGGATATCGCTTTTGTTGAGAGCCGGCGATCCGTGATACGAGAGTCATCAATCGTCGTGGCGGACGCAAACGTTCCGGCGGATGCGTTGCAGCGTGTCGTTGAGATCGCCAACGAGGCCGGGGTGCCGCTCATCCTGGATCCTGTGAGTGTGGCCAAAGCGCAGCGGGTGGCCGATCTCGCCGGGAAGGTTTTCGCCGTGACACCGGACGCAGGGGAGGCGGCGGTGCTCGCCCGAGCCCCTTCGCTCGTGGCCCGGCACACAGTAGTCACTCTCGGGCGTGAGGGCGCCCGTTGGACCGACCACCGAAAGGACGTGACCATAGATCTTCCTGCGGGCGATGTGACAGTAGTTGACGTTACCGGCGCCGGAGATGCGTTTGTTGCCGGTCTCGTGGCTGCCATGCATAATCGATTGGAAATGCCCGAGGCCCTGCGAGTGGCTGCGACTTCCGCGGCCGTTGTCGTTGGGACCCACACTTCGACTCTGACAGCCGATGGGAGCGCCGAGATCCGAAATCGATTGAGAGGAGAATGAGATGAGACAAAAGTCGATCTATATAGAGGTTGGGCCGGAGGTCAGCGATGCCATCGCAAGCGGAGGGGCAGTGGTGGCTCTCGAGTCGTCAATCATCTCCCACGGGATGCCCTACCCGAAGAACCTTGAGACCGCTCGCGAGGTGGAGGACGTGGTTCGGGCCGCCGGCGCGGTTCCGGCGACCATCGCCGTGATGAACGGGCGCTTCACGGTTGGTCTCTCGGCGGCGGAGCTCGAGGTTCTCGCGAAATCAACGAACGTTCTCAAGGCCAGCCGGCGGGATCTCGGCTTCGCATTCGCGCGAAAGTTGACCGCCGCCACAACGGTTGCGACCACCATGATCGGCGCGGCGTGGGCGGGGATACGAATCTTCGCCACCGGCGGGACCGGTGGGGTGCACCGCGGCGTTGAGCAGACGATGGATGTCTCGGCAGATCTGCAGGAACTCGCTCGTACCCCGGTTGCCATTGTGAGCGCCGGCGTAAAGTCGATCCTGGACATTCCGCGGACGCTCGAGTATCTGGAGACCATGGGCGTGCCGGTTCTCGGGTTCGAGACCGATGAGTTTCCCGCATTCTTCACCCGGGAGAGTGGGTCCAAGGTGGCGCACCGCGTAGAGTCGGCAGCCGACGCCGCTACGATCATGGCGGCACACTGGGACTCCGGCCTCGGAGGCGGGGTTCTCCTGGCAAACCCAATCCCGGCCGAAAGCGCGATGGATCCGGAGTACATCGAGGGGATCATCACGCGGGCCACGCGTGATGCGGAGGATGCGGGAATACTCGGGAAGGAGATCACGCCCTATCTGCTCGCCCGGATCGTGGAACTCACCGACGGCAAGAGCCTGGAGGCGAACATTGCGCTGGTGAAGAACAACGCGCGGGTTGCGGCCGAAGTAGCCTTGAACTGCCCGCCGGTAGACTGATAGCGGATAGGCTATACTTGAAGCAGACGAGTCACCCATCAATGTCTTGCAACCTTGCATGGGAGGGACGTCATGGGTCTACGATTCTCACGATTTCTACTATTTGGATGTGCAATTACTCTGTGCGG
>DAOWMR010000370.1 GCA_030642995.1 Spirochaetales bacterium | reverse complement strand
CGTCCCTACGCCGCCAACAGGCCCGTCAGCTGATCCGTCCTCGGGTCGAGCACCCGACCTGATTTATCTCTGTTTTCCAAACAATCCGACGGGTGCGACCGCGTCGATCTCGCAACTCGAAGAGTGGATCACCTACGCAGGGAAGAACCGGGCCATTATCCTGTTTGACGCGGCCTATGAGCAGTTCATTCGGGACGAGGAGATCCCCCGCTCCATCTATGAGATCCCCGGAGCGAGAGAGGTGGCGGTGGAGTTCCGAAGTCTCTCCAAGACGGCCGGCTTCACCGGGACCCGTTGCGCCTACACTGTGGTACCGAAGTCTCTCACGGCATGGGACTCGGACGGCTCGGAGCATGGGGTTTGGGATCTCTGGAATCGACGTCAAACCACCAAATTCAACGGGGTGTCATTCCCGGTGCAGCGTGCGGCCGCCGCAGTGTTCACCAGTGAAGGTCAGCGCGAGATCCGGGCGCTTTCCGACTACTACCTGGAAAACGCACGGATCATTCGGGAGACCATGGAATCAATCGGCTACACGTGCACCGGCGGCGTGAACAGCCCGTACGTCTGGGTGGAGACCGGCGCGGACTCGTGGGGGTCCTTTGATCGACTGCTCGGGGAGGCCGCCGTGGTTGTTACCCCGGGCAACGGCTTCGGCAGAAACGGTGAGGGATACGTGAGATTTTCGGCGTTCAACCAACGGGAGCAGGTTGAAGAGGCAATGGACCGCGTTCGGAAATCGGAGACTGCTCGGAACGGGAGGACTACTGCTGGAGCTCGTTGACCAGTGCGTCAAAGATTGTCAGCATGTCGCCGGTCGTCTTGCGAAGACGACTTGCCAGGATCTTCCCGATTTCACGAGTAATGGGTAGGACAATCTGGGGATGCGATTCCCCGAGACGCAGAAAATCCTCTTTGGTGATGACCAGAAACTCGGACTCTTCGGTGGCGACTATGGTTGCCGATCTGGTATCATCGTCAATGAGCGCCATTTCGCCGAAAAAGACATTGTCCTCCGCGCGGAGATTGACCACCGTGTAGTCGTCTCCGGCACGGGTCCGTCGCTGTATTGCCACCCGTCCCTTCAACATGATGAACATCTCCGAACCGTGCTCACCTTCCTTGATAATCACCTCGCCGGACCGCACCGACCTCGTCCCGCAAATTGACTGGAACTCGGCAATCTGCTCGTCGTTGTCCTTGATGTTACCCAGGAGCGGAACCTGCTTCAGCTTGGCAAGAATCTCCTTGTCCATGATCAATCCCTCTCCAGCACAATCGCAAGGGAATGCCGCTGGATTTGGTAGTCGTCGTCGGGAAGCAATACCGGTTGATTGACCTCGAGCCCCTTGACCTTCTGCATGTTCGTGATCAGCTGAGAGACATCGGAAGTCTTCTGCGCGGCCCGAAGCGCCTCCATCTTCATGGCATTCGGCGAACCGGTATTCACGAGGACACCGAGCAAGAGCCGGTTATTGCCGTTACTTGTGAGGCTCTTCCGAAACTCGCCGTATGGACCGTTCACGAAGGCCGGTGGGATGTCAAAGGTTTGCAGTCGGGAACGCGACTCCCCCTGACCCAACAGTTCCTGGACCACGTGCGAGAGTCCGTTTGTTGCTGAACTGGAGGCGAGCATTTGACGAGCGAAGTCTCGAGAGAAGAGAATTTCATCGCATTGGACGTGCTTCAGATAGCTCTCGTACTTCCGGTCGAGGATTTCTGCGGTGACATAGACATCCCGGGCAAGATTCTTGGCAGTCAGAACCGCCATCACCGTCTTGCTGTCCACCTCGGACACGGCAGAGCTTTCCAGCGCATCGGCGATGATGACCACCTTCCGCGCCTGCCGGACGTTTGCCCGCTGCAAGCCGGTCTCCGAGTAGTAGTCTCCGCGAACGAACTTCAGCCCATGAAGTTCATCCTCGTTCTGGAGAGCCTCAACTTTCTCCGCTTCAACGTTGGAAACGATGACCAGATGATCCGCATCAAGATCCGCGGACGCTCGAAGGATATCCTGAAGAATTTCCTTCATGTCTTCCCGCCATCCGCAGATGATGAGGTGATCACGCAGTCCCTTGAATTCCATAAGACCGCTCCTTGCACGGGTATTCCGCTCAACCAGGAATGACGCGAGGGCGCCGGACAGTAAGCTCATCGCACCGATTCCCAGAAAAATCGTCAGAATCGCCAGAATCCGTCCGGCCACGGTGATCGGTACCGCATCGCCATATCCAGTTGTGCTGAATGTGATGATAGACCACCAGATGCCGTCCAGGATCGAGCCGAACTCTTCACTGTTTCTGCTCGATTCAATGAGAGTCGCAGCCACACCGGCCACAACAAAGAACAGAAGGAATAGAATGATTGGCCGGACATAGCGTGACTCGCGGTACTTGCGCCACAACTGCCCGATCTGTCGTTTCATCGTTCACACAAGCATAGCAGTAAGTGTATGCTTTGTACACATTTGCAGGCAGGATGCCGGGCGGCCGGCCCTACGCCGGGCCGACCGTTCTGAACTCTTTGACATACTCGGAGAACTCATCGATTGCGGGTTTCAGCGCGTCAAGGTAGTGCCTGCACCGATCGCGGTCTCTCATCCTGGCAGACCCTTCCAACTGGGCGGCAACATCACCGAGCCTGTGCGCCTCCAGATTCCACGCGCCACCTTTCAATCCGTGCGCGTCCCGCTGCAGGTCCTCGAATGCGCCATCGTCCAGATACCTCTCCAGAAGCCCGATGGTCTCCGTACACTTTTCAACAAACTCGCCGACAACTCGTTTCACGATCGACCGCTGCCCTACAAACCGCTCAACTGCTGCGTCCGCGTCAAAGATAGCGGCGTTCGCGCCGGAGAGATCCCCGGAAAGGAACTCCTCCGGAACCGCAAATGAGTCGTCTCGCTCAACGCACGCTGGAAGTGCCGGTACCACGCTGTCAATGTGTGTCACCCAGCGCTGGAGGATCGGGACCAGATCGTCACGCTTGAACGGCTTTGTGAGGAAATCATTCATTCCTGAAGCCAGGCACTTGTCGCGCTCACCCTTCAGAGCGCTTGCCGTCACCGCAATAATGGGCAAATCATGGCCCTTCTCTCGAATGGCCATGGTTGCCTCGTACCCGTTCATCTCCGGCATCTGAACGTCCATGAAAACCAGATCCAGCGCGTCGGCCTCAACTGCCTCAACCGCCTCCCGGCCATTGTTCGCAACCACAACCGTATGTCCGAGCTTTTCAAGGATTGTCCGGAACAGCTGCTGATTGACCGTGTGATCCTCAGCAACGAGAAGGTGGGCGGATCTCACCTCGGTCTCTTCCGACAGATCTTCCACCAGCTCCGCTTCATCGGCATCGGCGAGCTCAAGATCACTCGTCAGTGCATTGCGCATCTCACCGATCAATTGAGCAAAGCGCACCGGTTTATTGACATACCCGTTGAACCAGAGCAATCGTTTCATCTTCGCATCGCCCCCCATCTT
>DAOWMR010000050.1 GCA_030642995.1 Spirochaetales bacterium | reverse complement strand
GGGTTACGGCCCGGTGAAGAGACTGGATACCCGCATCCGCAGGGATGGGATCATCTCGACAGCCGGGTTCTATCGGGCATACCTCGGGATTGAACAACCGCCGGAATCGGCCCGGGAATGGCTGGTGTTGCCGGACGAAGCGCTCTCGCTGTGCACGAACGGGGAGGTTTTCTCCGATACCGCCGGGGAGTTCTCATCCTTTCGCGCGGCACTCCTCCGTTACTTCCCGCAGGATGTCCGGCTCAACAAAATTGCCTCGCGGTGCAAGGCCATCGGGCAGCACGGCCAGTACAATCTCCCGCGCGCGTCGGGCCGTCGGGATCTGCTCGCGAAGCACCATCACCTGGCGCAATTCATAACGGAAGTTGCCCGGCTCATGTACCTCCTCCATCGAACCTTTCAACCGTTCTCCAAATGGCTGTTCCGCGGTTTGCTGGAACTCGGGGACCTTGGAGCCGTGGTCCATGCCGATCTCACGGCAATACAGGAGGCCGGAACCGGAGGTGGAATCGAGGATAAACTCGAAACCCTGATCGAGACGTGCGCCGGCCACCTCGTTGCCGAGATCGTGGAGCAGGGGCTGGCGGAGAGAGCCGGGAATTTCCTGTACGACTACGGAGTTCAGGTTGAGCGGGGCATTGAAGATTACGGGGAGTGGGAATGAGCGAGAACAAGGAAAGTCTGGTCAACCAGATACTGGAGATTGAGGTGCGGATGTTCCTGCGGGTACCGACCGCAGACGAACCCTCGTGTCGCGCACACATGGAGGACATGGAGCTCCATCGCCGCGGGCAATTCGCCACCTGGTCGGAGAAGACCTGCGCAAGCTACCTGGAGGATCTCCGCAGAGCGGATGCCGCGGGTGAGAACCTCATGACCGTCAAGTACGCGAGGATGGACGATCTCATACCTCCCCGTTCCCGCAATCCACGGATCAACGATATCGCGACCAGATTTGTGGAATGGCAGGAAGCTTTTATCGGGGAGTTTCCCAACATTATGCGCGCCGGGCGAGACATGGGTGATTTCACCAACTACCTGAAGTCGGAACTGGAGACCTATTCGGACGCAACCCTGGAATTGCTGTGGGCGGATGTGGAAGCCTGCCGTGAGTCAGGGATCAACATGTCGGCTGAGATTTACCGGTACCTCGCTCGTCAGTCCGGCTACGAGTCCCTCGAGGCAATGGAGCGGTATCTCGGATAGGCCGCCGCTGTACCGATATCACCAGGACATCCGCAGAACAAGCACATAAATTGGTCCAATTGTACCAAGATCAATGACGCCCCTCTCGAATTCGCGAGAAAGCGCGAAATTTCCTTGACAACTTCTCATACTCTGTTACAATCGTCTCATTCTTGAAACCGATTTCAGTGATCTGCGCTCCGGCGTGGGGACTGGGGTCACGACCATCCTTTAAGGAGGAATTATGTCGAGAAAACTGATTGTTCTAGTGCTGGTGGCGCTTCTGGTACCTGCAGGTTTCCTGTTTGGTAAGGGAGCAGATGAAGAGGCCTCCAACCTCATGGTCATCATTACCCCGGATAAGGACAACACCTTCTTCACCGCCGAGGCGGATGCTGCGAAGGCGATGGCTGAATCCCTGGGTTATGAAACCCTGATGGCGGTCCACGGTGACGATCCGAACGAGGAAAGCGACATCATTGATACTGCTATCTCGCGGAATGCGGCGGCAATCATCATTGACATTGCAAACGCCGATGCTTCACCAAACAACCTGCAGCGTGCAACCGACGCAGGTGTTCCTGTGTTCTGCATGGACCGGGAAATCAATGTTGCGGGTATCGCGAAGGCCCAGCTGATCTCCGACAACTTCCAGGGCGCAACCCTTGGCGGTGAGTACTTTGTTGAGCTGATGGGCGAGAAAGGCAACTGGGTGGAACTGGTTGGCAAGGAGTCCGACACCAATGCGGGCGTCCGATCGCAGGGATACCACTCCATCATCGATCAGTATCCGGACATGGTGATGGTTGCCCGCGAGACCGCGAACTGGAGCCAGACCGAGGCGTTCTCTGATATTGAGTCGATCCTGCAGGCTAACCCCGACATCAACGGCATCATCTGCGGCAACGACACCATGGCTCTTGGTGCGCAGGCCGCCATTGAAGCCGCCGGTCGTGACGACATCATCGTCATGGGCTTTGACGGCAATGACAACGTGCTGGACTCTATGCTTCAGGGCAAGATTGAGGGTACAGTGATGCAGCCGAACGCGCTCAATGCGGAAATGGCCGTACAGCTTGCCGACGAGTACATCCGAACCGGTTCAACTGGAAAGGATCAGGAAAAGATCCTCAACGGTTGTTTCCTCATTACCCCGGATGTCGCCGACCAGTGGCGCGGATTCAAGAAGCTGTAGTTAACCGACTAGAGGCTTTGAGGGAGTTCGGCTCTTCGGGGTTGGGCTCCCTTCTTTCTGTCCGAGGTACCCGCCCGAGTAAGGAGGCTCAAAATGGCGCCAAGAACCACGAAAATGCTATCCGTTTTGACCACACTGGCCGTATGTGCCTCTCTATTCGGCGCGTGTACTGTTGTGAAAATCGGCGAGGAGGAAGCCGACGAAGGTGGCCGGTTCTCAACCTGGACAAAGACGGGAACCGGCTTTGATGCGGTTGAATACGTGGAGGCTGTGTGGGACGAGCAGATCATTCCGGCCTACGAAGAAATGGCGGTGGACTACGAGACGGTCATGGCCGCTCTTCGTGCAGACCGGACCGCCGCCGCTGAACAATACGGCCGCGTTCTTCAAGGCGGCGAACCTGCAGCCGTGTTCAAGGTGCGAGGCGCCGCCGTGGTGGTAGAGTTTGACGACACATCGCGGAACGGAGTGTTCCGCATCGACCTTGAGCCGGCCGACGGCGAGGCGGACGCCACGCTGCAGGTTGGACCGGTCCTCCGGGGTACGGCAATCAGGGATTCAGTAGATTTCATCCGGTTCACCGACGTGGGCAACCAACTCCAGTTTGCCGCCCTGGCCAGTGAACTGAATGCCCGAATGGCACGGGACTCGGTGGAGCCTCTGGATCTTTCGACCATCGCCGGAAAGCGGATTTCCTTCCTCGGCGCCTTCAAGCTCACGGAGGACGAAGCGATCAATGACGTGGTTATCACGCCGGTAAGAATTGACCTTGCTGCTCAGGACCAGGACTGAAGATGCCTGAAGACAAGCAACAAAACGGGTCACGCCTCATCATGGAGGCCAGGGGGATTACCAAGGTATTCCCCGGAACCACCGCCCTGCAGGATGTCGATTTCAAGATCTACAGCGGCAAGGTCAACGTGCTGGTGGGTGAAAACGGCGCCGGCAAGTCGACCTTGATGAAGATCATTGCGGGAATAGAACAGCTAACCGCCGGTAATCTCTATCTCTACGACGACGATGGGGAGCCCGAAGAGGTCTCATTCGGCTCAACGCGAGATGCCGTGAAGAAAGGGATCGGCATTGTGCACCAGGAGCTTAACTTGTTCGGCGACCTGGATGTTGCAGAGAACATCTTCATGAACAAGGAGCTGACGAAATACCGTTCAGCTTACATTGATCATGCCGGCCAGGCCGAAAAAGCAACCGCGGTCCTGGCAAAACTGGGACAACGCATAGCACCGGGCACCCCCGTTCGTGATCTTCGCCTCGGGCAACAGCAGATCGTTGAAATTGCAAAGACCATGATTGAGGAACCGAAAATTTTGATCATGGACGAGCCGACCTCTGCGCTGAGCATTCAAGAGGTACAGATACTCTTCCGGGTCATTGACGACTTGAAGCGACACGGTGTGGCGATTGTCTATATCTCCCATCGTCTTGAGGAAGTGAAGGTAATCGGCGACTACATCACGATTCTCCGGGACGCCCGGCTCATACATTCCAGCGAAGTCAAAGATGTTGAGATGGCCGAAATCATAGAGAAGATGGTGGGGCGCGATCCGAAGAAGTTCTTCAGCGGGCAAGCTCATGAGACGGGCGAGGAGTTGCTTCGCGTCCAGGACATGACCCTGCCCCGCTATGGAGGCGGCTATACCCTGGACCATGTCTCCTTCTCCGTGCACAAAGGAGAGGTCCTCGGCATCTACGGTCTGATGGGTGCCGGCCGGACCGAGCTGCTTGAAAGCCTGATGGGCGGCTATGAGAAAGCCGAAGGTGAGATTTGGCTCGATGACGAGCGGCTGGATCAGAAGGACACGAAGGACCGAATTAGCCGTGGCCTGGTTTTGATCCCGGAAGAACGGCAGCGAGAGGGACTGTTTCTCAATCTCGCAGTGGCCGAGAATCTCACGATGTCCAGTCTCTCTCGATATACGAAATGGATCCATATTCTGAAGAACCTTGAACTGAAACATGTCCTCGAGATGATCAAGGCGATGTCAATTCGAGTGGTTGCCCCAAGCATTTCCATCAGCGCCCTGAGCGGAGGTAATCAGCAGAAGGTGGTCATCGGCAAGGCCTTGCTCACCAAGCCAAAGGTTCTGCTCATGGACGAACCAACCCGCGGCATCGACGTCGGCGCCAAATCCGATGTGTTCCAGATCGTCAACAGCATGGCAAACGAGGGATTCGGGATCGTCCTGGTCTCGTCGGAACTCGAAGAGGTCTGGTCCATGTCGGATCGGATCATCGTGCTCTCAAAGGGAAAAATCACCGCCGAGTTCAATCGATCAGAGGCAACTGAGGAAAAGATCCGTAAGGCTTCAGAGATCGGACACGGGATAGCAAACCTGGCGTAGAGGAAGAGAAACGTATGGCAACAAAAACAGATAGCAAAATGGGTACCGGCGTCTCCCTGGGAATGGTTCTTCTCAAACTTCGTTCACTGATCGCGCTTCTGGCCGTGTTCCTCGTGTTTGCCTTCATCGCGCCCAATTTCCTGACGATCGGGAACCTGGTCTCGATGGCGAAGCACTCTGCGATCTGGGCCATCCTCGCAATGGGAATGACCTACGTCATTCTCGGCGGCGGCATCGATCTCTCGGTTGGATCGATTGCCGGATTGGCCGGTATGCTCGCCGGCGGCCTGATCGTTCAAGGTCTTCGGCTGCCCATGTTCGGTATCGTCATCTACTTCCACACGCCGATGATCATTTTGATCATCCTGCTCGTGGGTGTTCTCCTCGGAGCGTTCAACGGGTTTCTCATTACGAAGCTCGGTGTTGCCCCCTTCATCGCAACTCTCGGCCTGCTCTACATGGCGCGTGGCTTCGCCATGCTGCGCTCCGGCGGGATGACCTTCCCGAACCTGGTTGGCGACCCGGCACTTGGAAACACCGGATTTCCCATCCTCGGCGCGGGGACATTTCTCGGCCTTCCGCTGGTCGTGTGGATCGCAATCGTCATCGCGGTGGTTGCGGCCTACGTTTCACGCAAGACCCCAATGGGCAGGCATGTCTATGCCGTCGGCGGGAATGAGGACGCGGCGTTGCTGACCGGGATCCGGGTGAACCGGGTGAAGATGGGAACCTACATGTTTGCCGGATTCACCGCCGCTCTCACCGGCCTGGTCCTCGCTTCGCAGCTGGTGGCAAGCCACCCGGCAACCGGCGAATCCTACGAGTTGACGGCTATCGCCGCGGTGGTGCTTGGCGGCACGTCGCTGAGCGGCGGGCGCGGATCGGTCGGAGGCTCCATCGTCGGCGCCCTCATCCTCGGCGTTCTCAACGACGGGTTGGTCATGGTGGGCGTTTCATCGTTCTGGCAAACGGCTATCAAGGGCATGGTCGTAGTGATGGCGGTCATCATCGACCAGTACCAGCTCCGGAAGCAGAATGAGGCTGCGCTGAAACAGCAGACGACGGCCGACGCGACGGAAGCTGCCGTCTCATAGACCGCGACTCTACGCGCTGATGTACTCGAGGGCGCTCAGTGCCGCAATGGTTCCGTCGCTCACTGCCGTTGTGATCTGCCGGAAACGTTTCTGGCGGGTATCGCCGGCGGCAAAGACGCCCGGGACATTGGTGGCCATGCACTGATCAGCGATGATCTCACCGTTGGCGTTGGTTTCCACGGAATCCTTGAATCGGCCTGTGCTCGGGACATACCCGATGAACACGAATGCGCCGGGCGGTTGAGTTGTTCGAAACGGTGGTGTGAGGAGGAAAAATGAATCGTCTGATCGGCTTGCTGGCCTTTGCAGTTCTGGTTGCCGGATGCGCTACTCAGTCGGTTGAAAAGCAGGACGTACCAGAAGCGGAACCGCGCACTGCCCCTGCGCGAGTCGAGCTTCCGGACGGTATTCCTACGCCCGTAGGATCCGTCAATGACTTCGCCGATATCGTGCCGGCAGAAGATGAGAAGTACATGGCTGAAGTGATCGAGTCAGTGCGACGCCAAACGGGTGCTGTGATCGCCGTGCTTACGGTCTCCAGCATGGATCCGTACGAAACGATTGATGACTATTGCATTGCGGTCGCAGATGCCTGGGGTATCATATCTGCGGAGAGGATCCATGGGGTCCTGGTTACGGTGACGGTCAGCGAAAGAAAGGTTCGAATAGAGGTTGGGTATGGACTTGAGGAGACGATCCCGGATTCGGTCGCAGCTTGGATCCTTGAAGAACACATGATCCCAAGTCTGTCCGAGGGAGAATACGGAATCGCACTCCACCGAGGTGTTGATGCAATCGCCGGACTGATCCTTGAGGATTACGGAGAATAGACGGTCGGGGTTGGTTCGGACGACTCCCGGCGCAGTACGTCCACCTGGCGGATCATCGTGCTTTCGTGGCGGAACAACCGCCATGCGAAACTCCAGGGGTAGATGAGCACGAGCACGATGAATATCGACAGGAGTATGTAGAGAAACAGACTGACGTTCTCCAGGATGGTCGGGGCAACGGCGAAATAGATCGCGAGCCCCGCGGCAACCATAATTGAGACGATGACGAGACCGACCCGGTTGCCCGTGTAGACCCTTCGCGTGTTCTCGTTGAGGCTGTTGATCGCCGACCGAAGGGGCTTGCCGCACTCGGAGCAATTGTCGTCGCCACGAAATGCCTCCGCCGGCTGTCGCCGGCTGCAGTACGGGCAATGCGGCTCCAGCTTTGAGTTCAGATTTTCCGAGAACTCCGATCCATCCAGCAGATGCTTGATGAGAGACTCTCGATGCCGAATTGTCCCGGGAATCAGGATTGCTCCCTTCACATCCCGATTTCTGAAATAGAACGTAATTGAGTTCGTAGAGCCGCCGCCTGAGTAGGTAACGTGCGCTCCGCCCGCGAAGCGCAGGTTCGGCAAGGCTACGACCAGCTTCCGTCGAACAAGCGTTCCCGGTGTGACGGCGAATACCACACCGGACCGACGGACCACGGCCCAAACGAGGAGCGCCGCAATCGCTACCATGACCGCCGTAAAGGCGATGTTACCGGTGCTGTCCGGAAACGATCCAAAAACGATGCTGTACACCATCAGCCCGGCGAGGGCGATGAAGGCCACGGATAGAATCGAGAGGAAGATGGACACTCCCGGCCGGTGACGGAACTCAATTCCTGATTCGGCAGGTCTGCTCAGTACCGCTCGATCGGCCTCTTCGGCGCGGAACCGCGCCAAGTCAAAGCCACATCTCGCGCAAAGCGCAGCAGTGGCAGGAACCTTGGCGGCACAGTTGGGACAGGTCATCTCGCTCCTTGTTACCCCCGCTCGGCGTCACATTTGTTCTGCCCCCAGCATAGTCAATCGAGAGGGGCACTACCAAGAATGGGGTTTCGGCCCTACACTCATTTGATGCAGACCCAGATGGACCCGGTTGCAATCACCCAGAACCTGGTGCGAATGGATACCGTGAATCCTCCGGGAAATGAAGAGCGCGCCGCGGAGTATCTTGCCGGGTTCCTAGAGGCGGCAGGTTTCAAGCTGCAGCGCGTTCCGTTCCAACCGGGACGCAGCGGGCTGGTTGCGGTTCTCAGGCGCGGTGACGGCCCGTACCTCTGTTTCAGCGGCCATCTGGACACGGTTCCGGTGGGGGACGCGGAGTGGACGACAGACCCTTTCTCCGGCGAGATCCGTGGCGACCGGCTCTATGGACGAGGGGCATCGGACATGAAGAGTGGTGTGGCGGCGATGACCAGCGCCGCGATTTCCTGCGCCGTGGACAAAGATCTCCGCTCCAATCTGCTCCTCGCCTACTCCGCGGCCGAGGAGACCGGCTGTGAGGGAGCACGGTCCATTGCGGAGCACGTACCGCTCCTCGGTGAAGTCGGCGCCATTGTGGTTGCGGAACCAACCGACAATGCAGTGTACGTGGGTCACAAGGGCGCCCTGTGGCTTGAGCTCGGGTTCAGGGGTGTCACCGCTCACGGCGCAATGCCCCATCTGGGAAAGAACGCGGTATGCGCGGCGGCCTCCGTCGTCAATCGGCTTTGTGAGATCGGGCCGGAAATCGGGCCGCGCGGACCACTCGGTCCACCGACGCTGAATGTTGGAACGTTCCGGGGCGGCATGAACATCAACTCGGTTCCCGACGCTGCTGAGATCCAAATCGACATACGGTTGGTACCTGGATTCTCGCCGGAAGAAGCTCTCCAAAGAGTCAGGTCGATATGCGGACCGGATACCGACATCCGAACGGTTCTGGAACTTCCCGCAGTGTACACGGACCCCACTGTTCCATGGGTCCAAGAGGTCGTGTCGATCACCCGTCAGGCGGGAATTGCCGATACGGGCAACCCGGGTCTCTCGTATTTCACCGACGCCGGCGTCCTTCAACCTGCTTGCGTCGGCGCACCGACCGTTTTTCTTGGACCTGGTACGCCGGATCTGGCACATCAGACCGACGAATGGTGCTCGGTGGCGCAGATTCGGCAGGCGCACGACCTGTTCACTGCCATCAGTCGGGCTTATCATTACTAAATTGGTGATACATTAGTTTCTGCAGAAAATTTCTCCACATTGAACGATCCCTGTTATAATCAACCCAGCACATTTGAAACGGAGGTGTTGCATGAAACGACTAACAAGAATCATTCTGGCAATCCTGATTCTGGCGCTCGTTTTCGTTGGGGTAACTTTTGCCTCAGCCGGCAGCGAGGACGGAGAGAAGGAAGAGGTGAAGCTTGCCTTCATTGGCCCCCTCACCGGCAAGTACGCCAAGATGGGTATTGGCGGCCGCAACTCATTCCAGCTGGCGGTAGATCAGCAGAACGCAAGCGGCGAGAACCAATACTTCTATGTTGTTGAGGCCATAGACGACGAGTGCGTACCTGCGAAGGGAGTACAGGCAGCAACAAAGGCAGGCTCGGATCCGGATATCATTGCCGCAGCGTCACACTACTGCAGCATGGTTGCCATCACCACAACCGATGTATTTCACCGGTTCGGGCTTCCCAGCATGGTTTGGGGAGCTGTCCTGCCTGCCATCACGTACGGAAATGACTACGTAGAGATAACTCGTGTAAACGGCACGCAGGTTGAGCAGAACGAGTACAACGCGAGTCTCGTCGTAGACGAGCTCGGATTTGAATCGTTCTGCATCATCCATGACACCACCGATTACGGTCGTGGTCACGTGGAGTACTTCACGGAGGCCCTTGCGCACCGCGGCATTGAGCCGTTAAGTGTGGACGGCGTCTCCATTGAACAGAAGGATTTCACAACCATTTTGACGCAGATCAAAGCTCTGGAACCGGAGGTTATCTACTTCGGCGGCCTCACCCCGATCGGAGTTCTCATCAAGAACCAGATGGACAAGCTGGGCATGACTACCCAGTTCCTCGGGACCTCGGGGATCAAGAGTGATGACTTCAATACCACCCTGGCGGAGCACGGCGAGGGAGTTCTCTGCATGCTGGACGGCGCTCCCATCAACAAGATGCCGGGCGGTCAGGAGTTCCAGGCGGCCTACGATGCTGCCGGGTATAATGATCCCTACGAAGCATATGGCCCCTTCGCCTACGTGGCAGCAAACCTGATCATTGCGGCGATTGAAGAGGTCGGTCCGGACCGTGCTCTCGTGGCGGAGAGAATTGACCGATCGGAAACAACCGACATCATTGGAAAGGTTCACTTCAACGAGTATGGACAGAACGACGAGCCGCTGGTGACAGCATACGTCAGCCAGGACGGAGTCTGGGTTCCATGGGGCGATTCGGAGTATGCAAGCGGTGTTCGAACGCTACCGGGACTTGCGTACCGCGATACCGGCACGTGGGAGAATCCGTATAAGTAGCTGATCCCTTTACGGTCCGGCCGGGTGGACAATTCTTCCGCCCGGCCGGCTTCATTTCAGAGAATAGCAAGGACCAATCATGACTTCAGCAGCCATCATTGTGCAGATCCTCTTCAACGGCTTGATGCTGGGTATCCAATACGCTCTCATAGCGGTCGGGTTCACCCTCTATTTCGGCGTTCTGGACGTAATCAACTTCTCCCATGGGGACGTGTTCATGCTCGGCGCCTTCGTCGCGTTGGTATTCATCAACATCCTCGGCGGGTTGGCCACCACGGGATACGTCTATTTCCTGCTTCTGATCGTCGTCTTTCTCGGAACTATGTTCGTCACCGGCGCAATTGGTGTTCTCTTTGAACGGGTTGCGGTCAAACCGGTCTCCTCTTCGCCAAGTTTCATGAGTCTCTTGGCCACTCTGGGACTGGGCATAGCTGTGAGAGAGGCGGTGCGCATTTTCTATCCCCGAGGATCTGAGTCAAAACGCTTTCCGGAGCTGTTCGGACCAATCTTTGAATCCGGTAAGGCCGAGGCATTCGAGTTCGGTGGGGTAATCATCCGATATGACAACCTCCTCATACTCGGGATCGGTATCGCGGTGGTCGTTCTCATCTCTCTGTACATCAATCGAACCAAGATGGGCCTTGCAATTCGCGCGGTTGCCCAGGACGGCGAGGCGGCCATGATGATGGGGGTGAACAAGAACCTCGTCATCGACATGACTTTCCTGTTGGGATCCGCCATCGCGGCGATAGCCGGCATGCTGAACGGGCTCTACTACAACACCGCAATCTTCGACATGGGCGCCATGGCCGGTGTTATCGGGTTCTCAGCAGCAGTCATCGGAGGGCTGGGGAACATCTACGGCGCCATTGTCGGGGG
>DAOWMR010000021.1 GCA_030642995.1 Spirochaetales bacterium | reverse complement strand
GAGCGCCTGACGCTGGCCTCCGGAGAAAAGCCCGACGTTGTCGTTCAGCCGCTCCTCGAGCCCCATCTCCAGTTTCGCCAACTGCTCCCGAAAGCACTCCCGCATGCGATGATTGAGGCTGATCCGGAGGCCCTTCATCCCCTTGCGATAGCAGATCATCATGTTATCGGCCACCATCATGTTGGTTGCAGTCCCGAGGAGCGGGTCCTGGAAGATTCTGCCGATGTATCGCGCCCGGCGGTACTCCGGGTGCTTCGTGACGTCCGTGTCGTTGATCCGGATCCGGCCGCTTGAGGCAGAGGCGGTACCGGCAATGAGGTTGAAGAGCGTCGTTTTGCCGGCGCCGTTGCTCCCGATGATCGTAATGAATTCGCCCTCCTCCACGGTCAGGCTCACGTTGCGGATCGCTACGTTCTCGTCCGGAGTGCCGGGATTGAAGACTTTGCTGACCGACTCGAGCTGAATCATGCGCCGCCTCCGCCCGCCGAAAGATCAATCGTCTTGGCCCGCTTCTGCTTGCGGAGCTTGGTGACGATCAGTGAGGCGATGATCAGGATGCCGGTGATCAGCTTGAGGTCGTTGGGAGTGAAGTTGATGTAGTAGCCGTAGTAGCGTCCGAGGTACATGATTCCGCGGAATAGAATCGATCCCAGAATGACCCGAAGCGTCAGCATGCCTATCCGGTTGGACCGGAGGACAAACTCGCCGATCATGACCGATGCCAGGCCGGCGATGATGATGCCCTGTCCGAGGTTGACATCCGCGAATCCATTGTACTGTGCCACGAACGCGCCGGAGACGGCGACGAGGCCGTTGGAAAGCCCCAGGCCGATCATTTTCAGGGTCTCGGGATTCACGCCCTGCGTGACCACCATCTGCTGATTGTTGCCCATGGCGCCGAGGGTCAGTCCGAGATCGGTCTTGAAGAAGAGGTCCAGGAGGAGCTTGATACCCAGCGAGAGGAGTATGAAAAAGATCAACAGACTCCATTCGGAGGGCAGGGAGCTCAGCAGTTCGTTGAACCTGGTGAGGATCGTCTCCTGACGGATCAGCGGGAGATTCGGTTTGTTCCCGAGGACCCGGATGTTTATGGACCACAGCATGGTCATCGTGAGGATACCGGCGAGCAGGTTGGGAACGTGGAGCTTGTTGTGGATGATCGCGGTGATGAGTCCCGCGACAACGCCCGCCAGGAACGCCAGCGCGACGGCAAGGAGAAGGTTCACGCCGTTGGCCACGAGAATGGCCATGACGGCCGCCCCCAGCGGGAACGAGCCGTCAACGGTCAGGTCCGGGAAGTCAAGGATCCGGAACGTGATGAACACGCCCAGGGCCATGATGCTGTAGATGAGTCCCTCTACGAAAATGCCTTCAATCATGTCGTGGTCGCCGGCTCCCTACTGCTGTCTGAGGACACCGTTCTCCACGATCTTGCCGGCGCGGGCGATCAGACTCGCGGGGAGCTCGATGCCGAGTTCCTCCGCAACATCCAAATTGATGTGAAGGACCAGGTCATCGGCGTCGGTCAGGTACTGGACAGGGATCTCATTCGGATCCGCCCCCTCGAGGATCTCCGCGATGAGGCGCCCGGTGGCCCGGCCCATGATATAGTAGTCGAACCCGTACGCGGCAAGCACGCCCTGCTCCTCGGCAGAGCTGGGATCTGCGCTCATCACGGGGACACCGGCCTCCGTTGCCACAGCAACGAGTGAGTTCAATGCGGACACAACCGTGTTGTCCGTGCTCACGTACACGACGTCCACCCGATCGATGATTGCCTGGGTAGCCTGGCGGACCTCCGCGGTGTTGGTGACGGTTGCCGGCACGAATTCAATTCCCAATTCACGGCACACTTGCTCGGCCATCTCGGCGAGCACCACGGCGTTTGCCTCCCCGGACGAGTAGACATGACCAAGCGCACTGATATCGCCGAACTGAGCGAGCAATTCAAGCTGCTCCCGAACCGGCGTCAGGTCGGAGAAGCCGGTGACATTGCCACCGCCCCCGGCAAGACTCGGCACGAGCTCCGCGCCGACAGGATCGGTCACCAACGTGTAGACCACCGGGATGTCGGAAATCGCATTAACGAGAGCCTGGGCGGTCGGCGTGGCAATTCCCACTGCCAGGGTTACGTTGTCCGCCTTGAACTTGGAGGCGATTGACCGGGCGGCGGTCATATCACCGTTCGCCGACTGGACGTCATAGACGATGTCGGTATACCCGAGCGCCGTGAGCTCGTCCTTGATTCCCTGTTCCGCGGCGTCGAGCGCCGGATGCGCAACGATCTTCGAAATGCCGATTGTAGTCTGTTCTTCCACGCTTCCGGCCGCAAACGCGCCGACCGCAAGAAGCACCATCACAAGCACGATAGTGAGTCGTTTCATAATTTCCTCCTATTACGCCTGTAACGGTACCGACGACAATTCCGGTTGTAAAGCTCTGACCGGAAAAAGTCTCACGAATATCGAATATCCATGCAGTCTATATATCTCTGTGCCTCCATATCAGCTGAGAGGCTGCATATGAGAGGATGGCAATCCCCAACCCGATGCCGGCGATCAACAGGTTGCGAAAGAGGTCTCCCCCGCCCTTCATCCAGCCAAAAATCACGTCCAGAAACGGAATGGGTCCACCTGGACCTTGACGGAAAGACAGGACGAGCATCCCGACGATCTGCCCGGCGACCAGCAGGACCATGCCGATGACCAGTGTGTATCGAATGATCGTGTGCCCCACCCTGAAGTAGAGCGGGATGAAAAAACTCAACAGCATCATCCCGGAGACGATCCTGAGGAGGTCCAGTCCGGTGATGGCGCCGGTTGACCAGCCGATTGCAGGTATCATGAACACCAGCCCGAATAGCATCGCCCACAAGGTCCCATACATCGTTCCCAAGGCAAGGAGCACGAACTTCTCTCTGACCGCCGTACGTCGTGATATCGGCAGGCTGAACATGAATCGAGGGGTGTCGTTGACATCCAGCTTGAAGCTCCCGAGGAGCATGGTGAATCCAACCGCAACGCCGCTGAAGACGTAGACGAAGCTGGAGCTTGGTGCATCGTCGAGGAGGCCAAATGCGACAAAGAAGATGAGGCTGTAGAGTGCGCCGAGCATCAGGTTTGGTTTCTGCGCAAGGGTATCCTTCAACAGGAGTGCTTTCATGATCGCTCCTCCTTCAGCGCGTGGACCATCAGGTCCTCCACGGTCGGGCGTTCAATGACCACCTGATCGCCGTAGCGCCGGGCGATCTTTTCGCGGTCGGGCGTCAACGCGGTAAAGCCAAACTCGTTCAGCTGCACGCCGATGAACGAGCCGTTGGTAGCCATAGCGAGCAACTCCCGCCCGCCGCGACAGAGACCGTACTGGTCGCCGAGTTCGTCTCGCGTAACGGCGAGCCGGATCTGGCCTCGATCCAGGATCACCACGTGGTCTGCAATCCGATCCAGGTCACTCGTGATGTGCGTTGAGATCAGGAAGGTGCGGTTTTCCTTCGCCAACTCCTCACCAATCACCTCCAGGAGCTCGCGCCGGATGAGCGGGTCAAGTCCTGAGGAGGGTTCATCCATCAGAATGAGTTCCGCCTCGTGGGAGAGAGCAACGGCGAGCGAGAGCCGCACCTTCATTCCCTTGGAGTAGGTCTTGATCTTTGCGCGTTCCGGCAGCTCGAATCTCTCCAGGTAGCCGGCGAAGGTTTTCTCATCCCACCGGCCGTAGGCGGCGCGGGCGATCGTTCCGGTCTCACGGGCGTTGAGCTGATCAAACATGTAGCTCGATTCATGGACAAAGCCGATTCGGCTCCGCACCTCAAGCTCTCGCCGGTGGTCCATTCCGAAAACCTGAATCCGGCCGGAGTCCGCCTGCGCAAGATTGAGAATGCATTTGATCAGCGTTGTCTTTCCGGCACCGTTCGGGCCAACGAGCCCCGTCACGAAGCCTTCATCAATCCTGAGCGAGACGCCGTCGAGAGCCACGCTGGACTTGTAGCTCTTCACCAGGTTTTTTACATCAAGCACGTTCATTTCCATCCTCCTGATAGAGCAGCGTTACCATCTCGTGCAGCTGCTTCTCATTGATGCCCCACATCTGGGCCTGGTCAACGGCGCCGGACAGCTGTTCCTCCACCGCCGAAAGCTGCTTTTCCCTCAGGAATTCCTTGTTCTGCGCAGCTACGAAGGTTCCCTTTCCACCGACTGAATCGATCAGTCCCTGCCGTTCAAGCTCCCCGTACGCACGCTTCGTCGTAATCACGCTCACCTGCAACTCCTTTGCAAGCACCCGGATGGATGGCAAGGGGTCACCCTCGGCCAACTCCGACGCAATGATCTGCCGCCGGATCTGCCGGGAGATCTGCTCGTAGATTGGCTCAGCCGATGAATTCGAAACTACAATCCGCATATACCGTCCTTTCCGATCCTACTGTATATAGACACTATATACAGTACTCGCACGATTGTCAAGCCGTGAATTGCGCACACAGTTGACAGCTGCGTACCCTCAGCATAAGGTGAGTTCATACCCGTTTGTTCGGACAGGAGAAAACTATGAAAAAGACGTTGTGGACTATCTTGGTCGTGCTGATCGCTGCCGGCACGCTATTCGCCGGCAGCAGCACCGAAGAAGCCGCCGAGCCCGCCGAGGACACGATCAAGGCCGGATTCATCTACATCGGTCCCGCCGGCGACTTCGGCTGGACCTACGCCCACAATCAGGGCCGCCTCTACGCCATGGAACAGCTTCCCTGGCTCGAGACCGTCGTCGTGGAGAGCGTCCCCGAGGGCGACGCCGTCCGCTTCATCGACCGGCTCGTCCAGGAGCAGGGAGTGGACGCTGTGTTCACCACCAGCTTCGGCTACATGGAAGACACCCAGAAAGCCGCCGCAAACTACCCCGACGTCAAGTTCTTCCACTGCTCGGGCTTCATGCGCACCCCCAACGTGGGCACCTACATGGGCGACATGTACCAGATCTATTACCTCAACGGCCTGATGGCCGGCGCCATGACCGAGTCGAACAAGATCGGCTACGTCGCCGCTTTCCCCATCCCCGAACTCTTCCGCCACATGAACGCCTTCGCCCTGGGAATCAAGGAAGTCAATCCAAAGGCCACCATCAGCATCAAGTGGATCTACGCCTGGTACGGTCCGGACAAGGCCCGTGAGGCCGCCGAGGCCCTCGTTGCTGAAGGCTGCGACGTTCTGGGATTCACCGAAGACACACCAACGGTCATCGAAGTGGCCCAGGAACACCAGGAGAAGGGTGAGGAGATCTACGCCCTCAGCCATTACAGCCCGATGCAGGCCTACGGCGAGGACGCGGTCTTCACCGGCCAGCTCACGGACTGGGGCGTCCTCTACGTCCAGATGCTCGAGGACCTCAGGGCCGGCAAGCTCGACGACATGACCGACTACGATCTGCTGTGGCTCCTGGAGGATAAGGCGGTGGAGCTCGGCGCCGATTGGTCCAACAAGATCAACCCCGCCTTCGTCGACACCTTCAAGGGCATCACCACCGACAGCGCTGACTTCGGCACCATCAGCATCTACGACCTCGTAATGAAGCGCTACGACCAGATGATGCAGGGCCGGGATGTCTTCGATCCCTTCGTCGGTCCAATCTATGACCAGGCCGGCAACATGACCGTTGCCGACGGCGAGCTGGCCTCCATCGGCCACCTCTTCGCCGACATGATGTATCAGGTGGACAACTTCGACACGCCTCTGCCGCAATAGGGCGCGCAGACATCATTTCCAAGTATTGCGATTGCTAACGAGGGCCGCCCGTGGGCGGCCCTCGTACATTCCGCTATGGTCCTTTGGTTCCTAGCATAGACGGAGGTCACCTTGAACAGGATCCTGTGCCTCGAAATGAGGGGTATCAGCAAGTCCTTCGTGGACGTCAAAGCCAATCGGGACATTAACCTCACCATCTCTTCCGGAGAAATCCTCGGGCTGCTCGGAGAAAACGGCGCCGGGAAGACGACGCTGATGAACATTCTCTACGGCCTCTATCGCCCGGACGATGGGGAGATCCTGGTCAACGGCGAAGTGGTGAAGCTCCGCAATCCCAAGGACAGCATGCGAGTGGGTATCGGTATGATACACCAGCACTTCATGCTGGTGGAGAAGCACACGGTGTTGGAGAATATCGCCCTGGGTTACGACGAGGCGCCCTTCTTCTTCCCCCAGCGCACCCTCCGAAAACGCATTTGGGAACTCTCGGCGCAGTACGGCCTGGACGTGGATCCCGACAAACCCATCTGGGAACTCTCGGCCGGGGAACAACAGAGGGTGGAGATTATCAAAGCTCTCTCCCGGAAGGCCGATCTGCTCATCATGGACGAGCCCACGTCGGTCCTCACCCCCCAGGAGACCGAGGAGCTCTTCGATATCTTGAGAAAAATGTCCTCCGGGGGTCACTCGGTCATCCTGATCAGCCACAAGCTGGAGGAGATCCTGAACATCTGTAACCGGGTGATGGTACTCCGCAAAGGCCTGCTGACCGGCGAAGCCCGCATCGAAGAAGTTGACAAAGGCAAATTGGCCGTGATGATGATTGGCCGCCAGATCGCCGCCGCTTACCCGAAGGCCGACATCAATCCAGGGGATGTGGTGCTGGAAGTCACCGGGCTGGACGTGGATTCGGACCGGGGCCTGCCCGCGGTCCGCCATCTTTCCTTGCAGGTGCACAGGCATGAGATCCTGGGTATTGCCGGGGTTTCGGGGAACGGCCAGCAGGAGCTGGTAGAAACCATCACCGGGCTCCGCCAACCGCTCTCTGGCTCCATCCTGATGAAAGGGGTGCCGCTGGATCACGCCGATGCCCGGAAAGCCCATACCCTGGGCATCACCCACGTGCCGGAGGAGCGGATCAAGTACGGCATCGTCCCCAACCTGCTGCTCTACGAGAATTCGGTGCTCAAGCGTCACCGAGACGCGCCGTTCAGCAGCTGGATACAGATGAACTACGGGGCGATCAAGGACCATGCCGGCAAGCTGGTGGACAGCTTTCAGGTGGATACCCCCTCCATCAACGTCAGGGTGAAGAACCTCTCGGGAGGCAACATTCAGAAGCTCATCCTCGGTCGGGAAATTTCCGGCGGACCGGAACTCCTCGTTGCCGCCCATCCCACCTACGGGCTGGACGTGGGGGCCACCGAGTACATTCGAAAGCAGATCATCGAGCTCCGGGACTCCGGCGGGGCGGTGCTCCTGATCTCTGAGGATTTGGACGAACTCTTCATGGTATGCGACCGGATTGCCGTGATGTTCGAGGGTCGATTCATGGGGCAAGTCACTCCCGAATCCTGCACCGTTGAGGAAATCGGGCTCATGATGACCGGTTCGACCATTCAGGAGGAGTAGGATATGCAGATTGACCTTCTCCCCCGGGAACGAAGCACGGCGACTCTCAACCTTCTCATCCTCCTCGGCTCACTGCTGGCGGGCCTGCTGGCCATCAGCGTGGTTTTCGCACTGAACGGGGTGAACCCGGCCCTGGCGATCTTCTCCATATTCAAGGGCTCCTTCGGTAGCTGGTACGGCATCAAGGAAACCATCACCAAGGCCATCCCCCTGATCCTCATCGGTAGTGGCCTGGCCCTGGCCTACAAGGCCAAGTTCTGGAACATCGGCGCCGAGAGCCAACTCCTGGTCGGGGCAATCTTCTCCACCTGGGTGGGCCTGAACTGGGGACCTCACCTCCCGGCAATAGTCCTGGTGCCTCTGATGTTCCTGGCGGCGTTCATCGGCGGCGCCCTGTGGGGCATGGTGCCGGCGGTACTGAAGATTCGCTTCGGCATCAACGAGGTGATTTCCACCCTGATGCTCAACTACATCGCCGCCGAGTTCGTAAAATTCCTGGTGGTGGGTCCATGGAAGGGAGCATCCAAGGGCGGTTATCCCTACACCGACGATCTCCCGGCTGCCGCCATCCTGAACCAGTTCCCCTACTCCCGCATTTCGCCGGTGCTGCTGATCCTGGCCGTGACCGGAGCGCTCATCCTGGGTTGGTTGGTGTACCGCAGCCGCTTCGGCTATGAAATCCGGGTGATCGGTGAGAACACCTACGCCGCCAAGTACTCGGGGATCAACTTTTTCCGCACCCTGGTGGTGCTCATGGCCATCTCCGGCGGCATGGCGGGATTGGCCGGTGCCGGGGAGCTCATGTCCATCCACCACTACCTGAGCTACCCCGACAGCCTGAGCGCCGGGTACGGCTTCACCGCCATCATCGTGGCCTGGCTGGCCCGGCTCAACCCGGCCTACACCATTGTCTCAGGTCTCTTCTTCGCCGGCATCGTCGTCGGCGGGGACGCCATACAGATCTCAATGGGCATGCCCGCCGCCACGGTGGACATCTTCAACGGAATGATCCTGGTGTTCCTCATCATGGGGGATTTCTTCATCAGTCATCGCGTCCGCATCCGCCTCGGGAGGACCGTCGATGCTTGATATCATTGTTTCCGTGCTTACCCGCACCATCGTCGCCGGTACACCGCTGCTCCTGGCCACCCTCGGAGAGATCGTCGCCGAACGAGCGGGCATCCTTAACCTGGGGATAGAAGGGCTCATGTCCACCGGCGCAGTGACGGCCTTCATCGTCACGTTCGCCACCGGGAATCCCTGGCTGGGGATGCTGGCCGCGATCCTGATGGGAACGCTCCTCTCCAGCCTCCATGGATTCGTCTGTATCAGTCTTCGGGCCAACCAGGTGGTTAGCGGCCTGGCCCTCACCATGTTGGGCCTGGGCATCAGTGGCCTCTGGGGCAAGCCCTACATCGGCCGCCCCCTGCCCGAACGCATGGGCAGGTTGAACATTCCCGGCCTCTCGGATCTCCCCGTCGTCGGTAAGATCCTGTTCAACCACGATTGGTACGTATACCTCGCGATAGTCATCGGCATCGCCATCTGGTTCCTGGTGAAGCACACCAGCATGGGCATCACGCTGCGTTCTGTGGGCGAGAATCCTAAAGCCGCTGAATCGCAGGGCATCGCGGTGATCAGGGTAAAATACCTGGCAGTGATGACCGGCGGCGGCCTGGCCGGGATGGCCGGCGCCTTCCTCTCTACGGCCTACAGCGGTTCCTGGAACGAAGGCATAACCGCAGGCCGGGGCTGGATCGTTGTCGCCCTTACGATCTTCGCCCTCTGGCGTCCCGGAGGTGCCTTCCTCGGCGCCTATTTGTTTGGAGGCATCTTCGTCCTCCAGTTCATGCTTCAGCCCCTGGGTGTATCGCCTAACCTGTTGGCTATGCTCCCCTATCTATCCACCTTGCTTGTGCTCTTGATCTATGGCCTCTCCAAGTCCGGGCAACGCCGAATGAGCGCGCCGGCGACTCTGGGTGAACCCTACGTGAGGGGTGGACGATAAAAAACTCGCGGCCCTACAGTGCCGCCAGTCGACCGTAGACGCTCTCAAGGCCGTGGTAGCTCTCTTCCAGAATGGACAAGAGCTCGGTGTACCGGCTGTGAGCCTGGAGGTCGGGCTCGACAATCCGCGCAATCTTCCTGAACCGATCTACCGCACCGAAACCGCCCAGCATTCCACTCCCGACGCCACCGATCACCGCGGCGCCCATGCTCGTTGCTTCGGCGAGGTTCTCGGAGATTGCCAGCGGCATGCCGTAGACGTCGGCCATGATCCGTTGCTGAATCTCACCACGCGCGAAACCACCAATCACATCCATCACATCGGCGGTTATGTGCGGTCGGAAAACTTCAAGGATCAACCGCATCGTCAGAAACACCCCCTCAATCACGGCTCGCAGGAGATCCTCCCTCGTGTGTTCCATTTTCAGGCCGATGAAGGCCCCGCGCGCTTCCGAGTTCCACCAGGGACTGCGCTCGCCAAGGAGGTACGGCAGGAAAAGCACTCCGTTTGCACCCACCGGTGCGGCGGCCGCCAGTTTGTTCATCAGATCATGCACGTTACGCCCGGATGATTCGGCGGTGCGACTCTCATCCCGGCAGATCGTGTCGCGCACCCAGTCAAACGAGGCTCCAACCGCCTGGGCAGTTCCGCACGGTGAATAGAGGCCGGGAACGGCGTGCGCGAAGGTGAAGGTTCGCATCTGGGGATCGGAGAGGACTGACGGGGTCGCCGTCGCGATCCAGGCCGATGAACCGAGGTAGGTATACGCGTGCCCCTCTTCCACGCATCCCGCACCCACACTTGCACAGATTCCGTCACCGGCCCCGCACACCACGGGCACGCCTTCTCGGAGCCCGGTCAGGCGGGATGCCTCGGCCGATACCGTGCCGACGACGGTCGGTGACGGCACGACATCGGGAAGAAGTTCCGGAGAAATCCCGGCAGCGCCAATCATCTCTTCAGACCATTGCCGGCGTTCCAGGTCAAACAGATTCGTTCCAGATGCGTCGGTCTCGTCGGTGACCCAGGCGCCCGTCAATTGATAGATGATGAAGTCCTTGGGATTGAGAACCTTGTGGATCTGTCGGTAGACATCAGGTTCATTGTCCCGGATCCAGAGCAGCTTCCCCAGCGTGTAGGACGGACTGACTCTATGCCCGGTGAGCCGATATGCCCGCGACAGATCGACGCGGGTGAGGAGATCCTCAACCTGGTCGACGCTCCGTTGGTCGGCCCAGATGATGGCGTCTCGCAACGCCCTGCCTTGAGCATCCACGCACACGCACCCCATCATCTGCCCGCTGAATGAAACGGCCCCCACCCGTCCGGCGTCCACCTCGGAAAGAACCGCCCGGCTCGCCCGAGCTACCGCTTCCCACCATGCGTCCGGATTCTGCTCCGCCCGGTTGCCGTTGAAGTAGTGAGTGTCGTAGGCCACCGTCGTGCTCGCTATGAGCGCCCCCTCTACTGAGTAGAGAGTTGCCTTGTCGCCGGAAGTCCCGATGTCATGTGCAAGAATGAGGTCTGCCATGTTCCCGCTACAGACTGATGATCTGATGCCCCTCGGCGATGTAACGGGCCATGGCAGGATGTCCCTGCATCTCCGAGCAGAGAGGAAGACCAAGGCGTTTGACCTCGTCAAGCACACCCATCTTGTTCGCACAAGCCTGGCAGACGCAATCCACCAGACCCTGCTCGGTAACCTCCAGGTAGAGCTTGTGCATCTCCGCCTCCGGATTACTCAGGTCGCAGAAGGTCTTCGTTGCGTTGCCTTCAATGATGAGAACAACATCCATTCCGCTCTGACGCATATTCAGTGCGTTGAGCAGACCGTGCACAAAGCACATGGGATCGCCGTTGAACGCAAAGATCGCAAATCGTTGGGTCATGAGTGCCTCGCTTCAATCGAGATCAGTCAGTATAGCCCTACCGGTGCCGGTTCGCTATACTCGCCGAAATGAATCGATCTCTGCGCGGTAAGCGCTACACGGCACACACCGGGATTCTGCAACTCATGGATGATCTCGGGAAAGCACTTTCCGGTACGAAAAAGAAGTATATGCTCGGCGGTGGCAATCCAGCCGTGATCCCTGAGGCGGCGGCCCTTTGGCGGCGCCGTATGCGGGAGATCCTGGACAACGGCGACCAGTTTGACCGGATGGTGGGCGTGTACGATGCCCCGCAGGGTCGCCCGCGATTTCTGAAGGCCCTCGCCGAGCGGCTGAAGGCGGAGTTCGGTTGGCCGATCACCGAGCGGAACATCGCGGTGACCAACGGCAGCCAGGCGGCCTTCTTCATGCTCTTCACCCTGTTTGCAGGCCCGCACGCGGACGGGACCCACCGCAAGATGCTCTTCCCGCTTCTACCCGAGTACATCGGCTATCGCGATCAGCCGCAGGACACGCGGGACCTAACGGCCATCCGGCCGAAGATCGAGCTGATTGATGAGCACACCCACAAGTATCATATCGATTTTGATTCCCTCCACGTGACCAACGATACGGCGGCGATCTGCGTCTCTCGCCCGACCAATCCCAGCGGCAATGTCCTCACCGACGAAGAGATCCGGCGGCTGGACGGCCTCGCGCGCAACCACGATGTCCCGCTGATCATTGACAATGCGTACGGCGTCCCCTTCCCGGACATCATCTTCCGCCCGGTCACTCCCATCTGGAACGAAAACATCATCTACAGCATGAGTCTGAGCAAGATCGGCCTTCCCTCCCTTCGAACCGGTATCCTGATAGCAAGCGAGGAAACGGCCGCGGCGTTGTCCGCCATGAACGCCATCTTCAGCTTGGCCAACGGTACCGTCGGCCAGACGCTTGTTGAGGACCTCCTCACCTCGGGCGAATTGCTCCATCTCAGCAGGAACGTGATCAGGCCATACTACCAGGAGAAGTCCGCGGGTGCAGTAGCCGCCGTTCATCGACACTTTGGAGATGCGTTTCCCTACTCGGTGCACCAGAGCGAGGGATCGATCTTCCTCTGGATCTGGTTCAAGGAACTGCCGGGAACAACCCGCGAACTCTACAATCGGCTGAAGGCTCGAGATGTCATTGTCGTCCCGGGGGAATACTTCTTCTTCGGCAACGACGAACCGTGGGAACACCGTGATCGCTGCATCCGAGTCAACTACGCGCCGGATGCCGACGATGTGGATACCGGAATACGAATCATCGCAGAGGAAGTTGAGCTGATGTGGAAGGAGCGCACGTGACGATTGTCTGTCTGGATCTGGAGGGAGTCCTCATCCCGGAGATGTGGATCCGGGTTGCTGAAGCCACCGATGTGACGGAGCTTCGCGTTACGACCCGGGATATCGAAGACTACGATGAACTCATGCAGCATCGATTGAAGATTCTCGCCGAGCGGAGGATCTCGCTTCCGGACATCCAGCGTGCGATCGCCGATGTGCAACCGCTCCCGGGCGCCGCAACATTCCTGGCGCACCTCCGTTCCCAACGCCAGGTTGCCATCCTTTCCGACACCTACGTTGAGTTTGTCACCGGCGTGATGGCACAACTGGATTGGCCGCTCATCCTGTGCAATGAACTCGAGACCGATGAGTCCGGCATGATCACCAACTATCGCCTGCGCCAACCGGAAGGAAAACGACAGGCGGTTGAAGCGTTCAAGTCAATGAACCTCAAGACGATCGCCGTCGGCGACAGCTTCAACGACATCGCGATGATTAGATCGGCCGACGTCGGTGTGCTCTTCCGGCCAAGCGACAAGGTTGTGGCAGCCCACCCCGACCTGCCGGTGGCAACCGACTACGAATCGCTGTTGAGCGAGTTGCTTGCGGATTGATGGTCGCTATAATGCTCTACGATGCACAATGGTGACGGCACAGCGAAACCTCCCCCCCGCGTCCTGGTAGTTGAGGACAGTAGACTCAATCGAATTGTCGCCATGCAGATGCTCAAACGCGCGGAGGTCGATGGGGTGGAAGCCGAGGGCGCGGAGAGAGCGCTTGCCCTGCTTCGATCCGACCCCTTTGATCTTGTTCTCATGGACGTTCAGATGCCCGGGATGAATGGGTTGGAAGCAACACGGGTCATTCGTGCCGGAAAGGCGGGCAGCCGCAACCGGGATGTCCCCATCATCGCAATGACAGCCTACGCGGGGACGGAGGACGAGCAGGCGTGCTACGAGGCCGGCATGACCGGGTATCTGGCTAAGCCGCTCAGCCTTCAGGGATTTATTGACGCAGTCCGCTCAGCGCTGAAAGATTGACGAGAGAACATGCCGCGTGATCGCATAGAGCGGCGGGATTCCTTCCGAGGGGTGGAGCCTCGTGGCAAGGCCTGCGTCCATCTCCAGCGGAACATCGGAAACGTAGTAGTAGAACCCCACCGGGACATCGTGAGAGATCAGACCGATATTCTCCGCCTCCTGGAATTGGCGGAAGTAGTAAGCGCCTTCCATTTCTATCCCGACACATCGCCAGATGTCCCCGTAGTAGCGCAACATCACTCTGTTCTGCAGTAACGTCCCGTCCACTGTGAGCATCGGTCCGGTGTGAACAGCCCCTTCGGGTAGCCGCCCCTGCAGAGCTGCCGTCGTCTCCGGGATTGATTCCCGGAACCGATCGGGCATCGCGTAGTAGCTGTCGCCGCTCTGCTCCAGAAACCCCGACGGCACGAGGATATCTCCCCGCTTCCCGACAAGCGCACCGGCCTTTCCGAGCAGACTTACGCTACGAACATTGGATCCAAACAGGAGAAGCAGGTTGAGGAGGATATGCTCCGCCTGCTGGCCGAACGCATAGTCGATGTTGACGATCAGACCTGACCCGCCGGGCTCATCGACGGCGGCGGGAGTGATGCCGGGATCGATTGCTCCCTGACACACGCTGCCGGTCTCAATGAGTTGCACCTGGATACCGGTTGATGCAGTCTCCTTGAGACGGAGGATTCCCTGGTCGTGCTCCGCGCTCCCGACCGAGTTCACGGCGTCCGGATGCGCGAGGAAATAGTCGCGCGCAAGCCCGTAGACCAGGTCGAAAGGCTCCCGCCATTGGCTTGAGACCAACGGATGTTCCACGGATCGGGCCCAGTCCACGATGGCCTCACTGTGCTCGGTATACCAGGCATTGAGGCAGTTGGTAACCGAGTGGGTGTTGCTGCTGACAATGTGCACGGGGTAAGTGGGGTCCAGGTCCGATGGGTCACTGCCAAGCAGTTCGGCACACGCCTCCGCGAGTTGGTGGGTCCAGAGCTCCGTCCGATGACTGTTGTACTTCTCCGAGTGCCGACGCACAGTGATCGCAAAGGTCTCGCGGTGTTTGACGATCTCGTAGAGCCGGGAAGGCAATGCCCTCCCCCACAGGCGGTGCAGTCCGTCCACCTCCGATTGTGTGAGCGGAAGAGCCCTGATTGCGTCTTTTTCCGAGGTGCGTCCGTTCGCCCACTCCTTCAGCGTTCGAACCGCGCTCGGGTCGT
>DAOWMR010000231.1 GCA_030642995.1 Spirochaetales bacterium | reverse complement strand
GGCTGCTGGGTGCACGGTGGTGTCGCGAGGAGCCTCCCAGACGACCCTGTGTACCATGCAGGCCCTGCGATGCATCGCCGATCTGTTCCCCCCGGGCGTGCTGAACCTGGTAACCGGCGATGCCCGGGAAGTGTCGGCGGAAATGCTGTCCAATCTCCAGTGCCGAAAAGTCTCCTTCACCGGATCCACATCTGCCGGGAGAGAGTTGCTCAGACGTGGCGCGGAGTCCATCGCCCACCTTTCGCTGGAACTGGGCGGGAATGGCCCGGCCATCGTCTTCCCGGATGCAGATCCGGAGACAGCAGTGAACGGGATCATGGGCGCCAAGTTCCGCAACGGCGGCCAATCGTGCATCGCGATCAACCGAGTGTACCTCCATCGGGATATTGCCGCGGATCTGACACGACGGCTCGTGACCGCGACGGCTTCACTGAAGGTGGGAAACGGTCTCGCCGAAGGTGTGGATGTGGGCCCGCTCATCGACAAGAAGGGAGTGGGTACCTTTCTTGCGCACGTGAAGAACGCCGTTATGCAAGGCGCTCGAGTAGAGTGCGGCGGGGAGCAGAAGGCCGGCGGGGAATATGACGCCGGAAACTTCGTGGAACCGACGGTGTTGACCGGCATTACCGACGACATGCTCTGCATGTGCTCCGAGACCTTCGGACCGCTGCTTCCCATCACGATATTTGACACGCTTGACGAAGTGGTGGAGCGGGCAAACGCCTCTGAGTACGGTCTCGCCGCCTACGCCTTCACTTCCAGCCTCGAAACAGCCTTCGCCATGGGAGAGCGGCTGGAGGCGGGAACCATCGGGATCAACGATCCGGTACCGTCCACAACGATCGCTCCTTTCGGCGGAGTCAAGCAGAGTGGCATCGGTCGAGAGTGTGGCGCCGAGGGTTTGGATGCCTTCCTGGAGACGAAGCACCTGTCAATCAAGCTGTAGCCACCATATGCCTGTCTACTCGACCGATAGCAACATGATCTTTCCATACCTCACTGACGAGTCCTTCGCATTCAGTGGCCACGCCGAGCGAGTGTATTTTCCCACGAACGCCGATGAAGTCGCGTCAATTCTGCGCGAAGCCACCACGCAGCGAACGGGTGTCTCCGTTTCAGGTGGTGGGACCTCCATCACGGGCGCGCGGGTTCCCACTACAGGTGGATGGATCCTCGCTACGGATCGCCTCTGTTCGGTCACTGCCCCGGCATCCGAATCTGCCGGTGAGCAGTGGACACGGCTCGCGACAGGCGACGGCTCAGCGTATCTGGATGTCAAACGCATGCGGGCGAGGGTACCGGCCGGACTCCGCCTGAGCGAACTGGATTCCATTCTTGCCCCTCATGGCCTGTATTACCCTCCCACCCTGACCGAGACCTCCGCAATGGTTGGTGGAACCATCGCGACAAATGCCAGCGGGGCGCGAAGCTACCACTATGGGCCAACGCGGGCATGGGTGGAGGCGCTGTGCCTTGTCACCGCACGTGGTGAAGTTCTCCGGCTGCGTCGAGGGCAACCCGGAGCCGAAGACGGCCAGTTACGGCTCGTGGACGCTGTTCCGACCGTGGACACTGTTCCTACCGTGGACACCGTTCCGACCGTGAACCTGCCCCACCTTCCTCACCTGCACGGCGTCAAGAACGCCGCCGGCTACTTTGTTGATCCGGGAATGCAGGCAATCGATCTCTTTATCGGCGGGGAGGGAACGCTCGGGGTGGTCGTGGAGGCGGAGGTGCGATTGGCGCCGCGCCCCGGCAATGCAGTGACGCTCCTTGTATTCGTACGAGAGCGTGACGTCGCCCTGGACTTTGCCGACGCGATTCGGGAGGGCGCTTTTGATCCGTGGACCGCTCTTGCCGTTGAATACTTTGATGAGCACTCGCTTGAGTTCATGCGTGAGTCATACCAGGAGATTCCGCAAGCGGCAGCCGCGGTCCTGGTTGAGGTTGCCCCGCTTGAGGACGCCGGCCTGCGCTGGTTTGGTGATGGTAGGATCGTTGACCCCTGGATTCAAATAACGGATGCATTTGATCCTCTTGACGTTTGGGTGGTGCTGCCGACTGAACGTGAGCAGATCCGGCTCTTTCGCCACTCGCTTCCTGAACGCGTCAACGAGTACGTTCGCAGCCGTGGCGGCAAGTTGGGCACTGACTTTGCGGTGCCGGCGTCAGCGTTCCGCACCATGATGGCAGCTTACGATGACGCGGCCGACGCCGGAATTCGGACGGTGCTCTTCGGGCATCTTGGAGAATATCATCTCCATCTCAATTTTCTGGCGAACGATGCCGCACAGCTGGACAGTGCGCGTGACCAGTACGCGTCGCTTGCGCAAACTGCCGTGGACCTTGGAGGGACTGTCAGCGCCGAACACGGCGTAGGTAAAAAACGCATTCGGCTGGGCCCCGACTCAACCGTGCCGTACCTGGAATTGATGTACGGCGCGGACGGGATGCGGGCACTGCGAATGCTGAAAGGTCAGTTGGACCCGGCCTGGATTTTGAACCGAGACACAATGATCCCTTGGGACGGAGAACCATGATCGAGCTCATCGTCCTGATGAAGCTGGTTCCGGACATCCGTCACATCCCGGACGACGCATGGGATTTGAAACGGGGAACGCTGCGGCGAAATCGACTTCACCTGATTCCCAATCCCCTCGACGATCGTGCCCTGGCACTGGCACTTCAAATCCGCGAGGTGTGGGGAGGCCGCGTCACGGCCCTCTCCATGGGTCCTCCGCAGGCAATCACGGTCTGCCGGCGAGCGCTTGCGTTCGGCGCCGACAGGGCGGTTCTTGTTTCTGATCCCGCGTGCGCGGGCAGTGACACCCTGGCAACGTCGGTTGTGCTTGCGCGGGCCATCGAACGGCTCTGTGACACCACCGGGGCCGCGCTCATCCTTGCCGGTATGCAGAGCCCGGACGGCGACACGGCGCAGGTGCCCGTTCAGGTTGCCGCGAGGCTTGGCGCCTCCGTTGTTCCCTATGTCACGGCCGCCAGGACAAACGCAACTCAGGTGAACCTCTCCTCAATTGCTTCGGCAGGGGCAATGAGTACATTGATTGCCCGCGATGAGCTGCCGGCAGTGGTCACCTGCACCGAGCAACTCCCGTCCATTCCCTTTCACACCTCGCTCTCACAGCTGCATCGAGCAGCTTCGTCGGACGTCCAGATCATGACGGCGGCCGCTCTTGGACTGGATGAGGATGAGGTAGGGCTAGCCGGCTCGGCAACGCGAGTCGTCACCATTTCGATGGCAAGCAGCGTCCGGCGAGAGGTCGATTTCATCGACTGGCCTCTCCACGGTGATTCTGCACCCCTCGCCTTGCAGGTGGTTCATCGTCTTGCGGCCGCACTATCCGGCGATGGAGCTTCCGGATCAGGCGAGCCGGCCGGACAGGCGGTCCCGGCGCAAGCAGCCTCGCCGCAACCGGTCGGGACACAACCGGCGGAGAACCCCGAGGATGCGGAAACCTTCGGATTGGCCAATTCGGTCTGGGCAGTTGTGGGAACGCAGCCTGACGCAGATCGACTCGGAATCCTCTCTCACGCACGACAAATTGCGAATGCCATGGGGTGTGCTGCAGTCGCGTGTTGTATCGGGGACGGTGAATCCGGCGTTGCGGAGCCGAACAGTCCGATGCACGGGACATTGGGTGCGGCCGGGGCCACCGACATCCTTGCCATTACGGGAGTTCAATCGACCGATCCGGTCGGCCTGGCGCTCGTTCTTGAGCAGGCGATCGCTCACTTCAGCCCCCGTGTTCTGCTCTTGCCCGCTAGCCCGGAGGGGCGGGTCACGGCGCCGTACCTCGCTGCGCGCCTGGGCGCGGGCCTGACCGCCGATTGCACCGGTTTTATCGTGAAGGATTTCACCACTCGCCGGGCGGGCGGGCGTCGGACCTACCGTGACGCGCTCTACCAGAAACGACCGGCTCTGGGTGGCAACATCGAGGCGACGATCGTCTCTCCACGGAACATACAAGACGACATGCCTCAAATGGCGACAGTCCGTCCGGGACCGACGTCCGAGCACCCGGAAGCGCGGGCTGTCCGAACGCATCGCTGGATCGCCGAGGGTATCGATGACGAGCACGTCCGGACGGCTATCGGTAATGTCCAGCCCGGCGAATCCGATCGCCCCGGTGATTCGGGGCTCCGCGACAAGTCCATGGCTCACATCGACATTGAGCGATGCAAAATCCTCGTGTCCGTGGGGCGTGGTGTTGGCGGCGAGCGCGGCATCAGGGAGCTGGCACGTCCGTTGGCGGAAGCACTGCAGAAGCGGTTCAACGTAGACGTGGAAGTGTCGGCCAGCCGCATGGTTGTTGATGCCGGCGATCTGGAACGAGACCGGCAGGTTGGTCAGACCGGCAAAATCGTCAAGCCCGACATCTACATTGCACTGGGTATCTCCGGTTCGGCCCAACATCGCGCCGGCATGGAAGGGTCGGCCGTCATTGTCTCGGTCAATGCCGACGGAGATGCGCCGGTTCGGATGATCAGTGACGTCTTCGTTCACGGTCGGGTTCAAGATGTGATCCCGCCCTTGATTCGTGCACTGAATCAAGGGCGGGAATAGATAAGCGTTTCCAGGTCTCGTGGCACGAGCACTCGCCGCGTGGCGTTTCAAGGAGATCTCTGCTCATCTCCGGCGCACACCCTCTTTCTTTGACAACCTCCAAGCCGTTTCGTATGCTCACCTCCTGATGAGCAAGCCGGACGCCGCCGAAGATACACGTCTCACCGGGCGAGCACCGGTACCCACTCCTCCGTTGAGCATCGCTCCGATGATGGAGAAGACCGACCGGCATTTCCGGTTCTTCATCCGTCAGATCACGCGGCACACGCTCCTCTACACGGAAATGGTCACCACCGGCGCCATCATCCACGGCGATCGCGACCACCTCCTTGGCTTTGACGCCGTTGAGCATCCCATCTCGCTCCAACTCGGGGGGGACGATCCGGAGGAGCTTCACCGGTCCGTCCGGATCGCCGAGGAATACGGATACGACGAATACAATCTCAATGTGGGGTGTCCGAGTGACCGGGTGCAACATGCCCATTTTGGCGCGTGCCTGATGGCCATGCCGGAGCAGGTGCGGGCACTGGTCTCGGCCATGCGGAACGCAACCGACAAACCGGTAACCGTGAAGCATCGCGTAGGGATTGACGGACAGGAGAGCTATGACGAACTCCGAGCGTTCGTGGAGACTGTGAACCAGGCGGTCCCGGATCGATTCACCGTCCATGCCCGCATCGCCGTTCTTGGAGGGTTGTCACCAAAGGAGAACCGATCC
>DAOWMR010000051.1 GCA_030642995.1 Spirochaetales bacterium | reverse complement strand
TCGTCATTGGGCGGGTGGTCTGCAAGTTCCATGCATCGTTCCACCATTGCCCGGGACGGCTTGTCGGTGGGTATGAGGGTGAGAATGTCGGCAAAGAGGTCGCTCGCACGAGTGAACTCACGGCGATAGTAGATGGCCATTGCTTCATCGTACAGAGGCCATGCCTCCGTTTCTTTGGTGGTCAATTCGCGCTTCACCGAATAGACGCCGACACCGATCGTGCGACCCTTCACGACAACGCGGTCCATGAGCCGGTGCGGGAGCTGATCTCCCACCTTGCGGATTACCGACTCGGAAACAATGAGCGGTTGGTCGTATCGCTTGGTCAGCCCCTCGAGTCGGCTTGCCAGATTGACCATGTCTCCGATTACCGTGTAGTCCATCTTCTTGTCCGAACCAATATTCCCGACAGTGACCGTTCCGTAGTTGATTCCAATGCCGATCTTGAAAGGCTTTCGATCCCGTTTCTGCTGCCAGATGTTGAAGTCATTCAGGCTGTCGAGCATGTCAAGACTTGCGAGTACAGCCTGATGGGCGTCGTCGTCGTGGCGCACCGGTGCGCCAAACAGGGCCATGATTGCATCGCCCATGTACTTGTCAACCATGCCTCCCCGGTCGGTGATGGCGTCCACCATGAGTGTGAAGTACTGATTGAGGCTCTCGACCACCTCATCGGGCGCCATTCCTTCTGAGATAGTCGTGAACGAGCGTATGTCCGAGAAGAGTATGGCGAGTACCTCGCTCCTCCCGGTGAGCATCTCCTCCGGGTTGGCAAATATCTCTTTGATGACGTCGGCAGGCACGTACTTCTGGAATATGTTTCGGGTCTTCTGCTCCTCGTTCTGGGCGATGGCGGCTCGAAGGGCTTCGCGTTTGATGCTGCCGTACGCGCCCTCGAGCTGAGAGATCATCAGATTGAAGGTGTGTCCGAGTTGGCCCGTTTCGTCCGGGTACAGAACCTCCACGCGGCTCGAGAGGTCGTTTGTTCTGATGATATTGGTCATCGCCGTGACGATCTGGCGTAGCGGGTTGGTCAGATAAGCTGCGAACAGTATCAGCAGAACAATCGCGACGGCCATCGAGACGGCGAGCACAATACCGAGCTGGCGGATGATGCTGTTCGGCGCCTCGTAGAAGGTGGCTTCCTCTTCAGTCACGTAGACCATCCAATCCAGCGGCTCAAATTTCAGGGCGTGGGCAACTCGGTCCGTGCCGGCCACGGTCAGCCGTTGCCAGCCGACGTCCCCGGTTTGAATGAGCGCCCGAATATCTGCTTCCGGGATTCCGCCGTCCGGAGTCGCACCCGCCGAAAAGTCCACATTGCCTTCGGGGTTCACCGCAAAGATGAGCTCACCGTCGGTTCTGATGACGTTCCGGGAGAACGATTCAATTGCCAATACGGCGGCTTCCACGAACTCAGGAGAGGTTGTCAGTTCATTTTCTTCAAGAAGCTGCCATTGGCCGGTGGCGTACGAGGAGATCTGCTCTCCCTTGAACTGGAGGAATTGCGCTGCGACGCCGGTTATTCCGTTGCGCGCGAGAAGAGAGGAAATGAGCCCGGCGAAGAGGAGCGGGGTGAATATCAGAGGAAGGACAAGTACAACTATTTTGCCACGGATTTTCATCGGTTATGGCCGATCATAGCTATGGAGAGTACTGCGGTCAACGACGCGGTAATCGGGACGGTGAAAAAAAACGCTTTGTCACCTGACTCGAGTAGCGATACACTAGAATTCCGGCCGTTTGAATTCGACAAATTGCGGGGAGAAGTGTGAGCGGACTCCTTCAGCGCGCCGCTGAGTACAGGGCAAATCAACGCAAACTACGCCTCGTTCGTGCCGAATTTGTCGACGGATTCGAAGAACTCGGTGGCACACCCGAAGAACGGGTGGCCATCATCGAGCAGATTGACCAGGTAGTCAATGAGAATCGAGTTGAGATTGGTCCGGACACTTTCCGGGTTGACGCAAAGAAACGGGGAGTCGGCCTCCCGATTCTCGTGAATCTGGTTGCCGTCCTGCTCGTGGTCGGTGGCGCCTACTACCTGATTGGAACCTTTGCGAATCGGGAGAGCACCGTCGTGGGTGAGGCAACCGCTCTAACCTCTGCCGAGGGTCGTCTTCTGCAGGTGTTCCGCGAAGAGTCGGACGCGCAACTCTCGGCCAAAGATGACGAAATCTCGGGTATCCAGGGTCGGCTGGCTCAGATGAGCGCGGAACGGGAACAGCTCGAGGGCAGCATCAACGCCCAATTGGACACCCAGGAAGAAGCGCTCCGGCTGGAGTTTGAGTCGGCACTGGCTGCCGAGCGGACACGCCTGGAGGGCGGGGGTCTCTCCGAGGCCGAGATTGAGCAAGGTCTGGCCGATTTCCAGGCCCAGCAACAGGCCGAGTTGACCGCCCAGCTGGATGCCATTCGGGCGCAGGCCGCCCACGAGTTGCAGGAACAGGAAGCTGCCCTGAACGCACTGATCGTGGACGCGGAGCAGTCACTTGCCGATGCGGAGTCTGAGCGCTCGGCGCTGGAGGTGGATCTTCGCGATCAGGAACTCCGTCTCACCTCGGAGTTTGCGGCCCGGGAGGCCGAGCTGACGGAGGAGCGTGTCGCGGCCGTTGACCTGCTTGCCGAGCTGCAAGACCAGCAGGAGCAGGAACAGCTGGTTCTGGATCGGATTGTTGCATTCTACGCAGGTATAGAGAGCGATCTGACCGCCGCTGATTTTGATGGCGCACTGGAGGGCACGGCAGCCCTGCGAGAGTATCTCTCGGAGGGGTCCGTTGCCGCGCTTCCAACGGTTCAGCGCCGCCGTCGGGTTGAGCTCTTTCTTGTTGAATCTCTGGAAGCGCGGATAGCCGATGAACGGTCGGCGGTCTCGCCCGATGTCGCCGCACTTGCGGAGTCAACTTCCGTGATTGCTCAGGTAACCAAACTCGTTGCCGCTGCCGACAGTGCCTATGGCGCTGCGGAATTTGGAAACGCAAGGACACTCTATCTTGCCGCCCTCTCCGAGATACCGGCAGTACGGATGGGGTATGACCGGCTCGTTGAGCTGGAAGAGCAGGTGGGGCGGGTTGAGTCGGACCGGGTTGCGCGTCTCGTCCAGCGTGGAAATGAGCTCTATCGGGCAGGTTCATTCCAGGACGCCGCGGCAGCGTACGGTGAAGCACTAGCAACACTTCCTTCGTCGGACACCGGCTTGCTGTCACGAGTGCTGGATGCAGGCTACCAGCTTCTGAGAACGAACGACCTCACGGCGCTCCGGACCGTTCAGACTGAATTGGAAGCAGCCCGTGCGATGCTCGCCGAACAACGAACGGTACTGGAACGGCAGGAGGCTCAGCTTGTCGATAGTGTCGATACTGCAACCGCCTTGCAGTCGCAGGTCGCGGTGCTGCAGTCACAGCTTGATGCGGTTCCCATCGAACCGGTACCGGATCCCGGGCAGGAAACACGGATCGCGGAGCTTGAGTCCGATCTGAGCGATCGCGACGAGGCGCTTGCCGGGCGCGACGAACAGGTCGCAACTCTCAGATTGTCCATCACCGACCTGAACACCCTTCTCGCAGAGTCTCGGGCCGACACAGATCGACTGCAGCAGGAAGGGGAATCGTTCGCCGAGTACGTTGAGTTCTACCAGAGGCAGCAGGATCTCTCCGACGAGATCATTCGGTATCAGGAGCGCTTTGCAAGTGCCGGCACCGGCGACTCTACCGCCGACATTATCAGTGCGCTCGAGCTCCTTGAAACAAAACTGTTGATACTGCGAATCATCGGTTCGGAATCAATCCAGACTCAGTACCCGAGACTCACCGAGCAGCTCAACGCATACCTGGACGCGTTGGTCGCAGAGCAACGGGGGGCGGCGACCGAGGAAACCCTGGCCGACGTAAACACAGTTCTGGATTTTCTGCTTGACGACGCTGTTACCGCCCGGGCCATCCGCGCGGGCCAGATCCCACCCGGACTTGCAGGCGGCGGTGGTGAGGCCGGCAGGTTCTTCGGCTTGCTCGAGCGACTCACCGGTGCGGAGTAGGCGGCAGTCGCGGCGAGCAGGATCAGGAGAAGTGCGGAGACGAATCGATTCACGGATCGTGCTTCTGCGTGCTGATGACCGTTCATGCTAAAACCCCATGTAGAGAGATACAGAGGGTACGAAGCTGGTGAGCAGCAGCGACCCCTCAAACACCGCATCAAAGGTCACTCCGGCGTTCAAGCCGAGCCAGTCGAGCAATGCGATTTTCATGCCGACGCCCCCCGTAGCATAGGGCACCAGCTTTGCGTATGTGCCGAGGATCGGGTTGCTCACTTGGATGAGCGCTCCGCCTCCGCCGAGAGTCAGGTAGACGCCAATCGGCGCCGGCGCGGATCTGATCGTGGCGGATACGGCAAGTGGGACAATGAGGAGTTCGCCGTCGGTTGCAATGCCGGTTGCCGAGACGAAGACCGCCGATCCGTTCAGTCCAATCCCGAGGCCGTTCCTTTTCCCGACAATGAAGTGCAGGTAGCCACCGGCCCCATGCGCGAACTGGTAGTAGCCGGAAGCCTCTCCCACCGCAAATGCCGGCGCGTAGCCGACCGCAACCTCAAGGGTGCCCGGAAGCCTGACGGCATCGGGACCCGCGCCGCCGCCATCTCCACCGCTGTCTGAAACATCCGTTGAGATCCCGGATCCAGTGGCTGTCTCACCCCCCGTTGTATCCATGTCGGCGCTGGAGGGACCGACGAGTAATTCGGATTCGGCCTCAACCAGATAAGCGAACGCCTCGTCCAGGAGGATTTCCAGGAAGCCTGCGATTGATCGGTCCAGCGAGAGATCAATTTCGGTCTCGCCGCGGAAGGTAGCCACCGGAATCGGTGGATCGGCCAGGTAGAGCGAAAACGAAATGACGAGCGTCGTGGCGGAACCGCCCGCCGGGTTGTAGGTGCCGAACAGAACAAAGTCGCTCTTCGTGTCCCGGGCAATTCGGGTGATGTCTCGTCGGGTTGGTTCGTCCTCCGAGAGTTCATAGTCTGCGATTACGGGCTCAGCGCCCTTCCTTTCGAGAAACACAAGTGCCGACTCAGTGACGATACGTTCAACCGTGGAATCGACCGTTGAAGCCGTAGTGATGAGGACTGTCATGACGATTCCGTCGAGATGGGCCGCATGAGAGCTGACTGATACTGCCAGGAATGAGATGAATAGCAATGCAGCGAACCGCGATCTCGCGTTCGTAACGGTCTCCCCGAGTTTACTCTATCTTAACTTTTTGAAGGATTCATCATTGAATATAACTCAACCGGTGATTGGATTCCAGCACTTTAGGTGTGCTATGAATCGGAGCCGATACTCATAGTGTGAGCACACGACGACTTGCACACGCCTTTCTGCTTGGCGGCTGGGCCACGCTTCTCACCGTCTGGCCGGCGGCATCCAACCTGGCCGCCCAGTCATTGGAGCCGTTCACGCTCAACAGCTATGACGTCATCCACGCGGTGCTCATGATCCGACGCGAACCCGCCCTGCTTCGGGTTGACGACGATGGTGTACGAACAATTGTACCGGTGAGAAGTGTCCGGAGCATCTGGATCGATTTCAATCCGGACGCCTACGAGAACCACCAGAACCGGTACGATGTGGAGCTGAACGGCGTGCCACTCGACTGGGACCACCTGTTCATTGAGTACGGCGGCACCATGGTCAACCTCCGATTGCTCTTCACCTATCGGAATCAACAGCCGGTGCCGGATGTGCATTATCGGATCGAGTGAACCACGGACGGTGACGCGCCGCCCGCCTGGATCAACACATTGACGATAGCCGCTTCTCGTTAGTAGTATTACATCGTAATACTACACAGCAGCGTAACGAGTTGGAGGAGCACATGCCGTCGCAGCGGCGCAAGGAAGAGATCATCACGTTCAAGGTGGACGAGCGGCTTGCAGCGGCTATGGCGGGGATTGAAAACCGTTCGGCCTTCATCCGGGACGCTATCCTCTCGGCCCTCGGCAACACCTGTCCGGTCTGCCGCGGGACCGGCATCCTCTCGGTTTCGCAGCAGGGGCACTGGGACGAGTTCTCTGAGCATCACCACGTCGAGAAGTGTGACGAATGCAACGAGCTGCACCTGGTTTGTGATCACGACCCGAAGGCATCAGGGAATAGTCATGTGTCGTAGAACAGGAGTGATGCTCATCGTCATGGCCGCGGTTGCGGGCGTGGTCCTGGGCGTGGCAGCCTGCGCGGGAGGCACCGAAGGGCCGGCGACCGCCGACCAAGCACCTGCGGGCGCTGTGGGAGCGTCGCCCACCGGCGAGAGACCCCGGATTGTTGCGACCACAAGCATCGTTGGAGATGTCGTGGCGCAAGTGGGCGGAGATGCAATTGATCTTACGGTCCTGATCGACGCCGGTCAGGATCCCCACGGCTACGAGCCAACTGCACGGACGCTCGGTGAATTGAGCGATGTTCAGATCATTTTTGTGAATGGTTTCGATTTGGAAGAGAACCTCCTGAAAGTGCTTCGAGAATCGACCAATGGAACGATAGTGCCGGTGTCGGACGGAATCGAGCCTCGAGGGATTACGGAAGGCGCGAGGGACTCGGGTGATCCCCACACCTGGATGTCCCCGATCAACGTCAAGACGTGGGTGATAAACATTCAGGGGACGCTCGCGTCACTGGACCCTGCCGGCGCCTCGATATATGAGGAAAATGCGGCGGCCTATCTCGAACAGCTCGACGAGCTTGATCTCTTCATTCGCGATGCAGTGAGAGCGATTGCCCCGGACCGGCGCAAGCTCGTGACCGACCACCGGGTCTTTGGCTATTTCGCCGCCGAGTACGGGTTTGAACAGGTTGGTTTCGTTGTGTCGAGTTCTTCGACCGGTACCGAGGCCACTCCGAAGGACTTGGCGGACCTCGTTGAACTGATCAGGTTCAAGGACGTGCCCGCAATATTCGTGGGTGAGACGGCGAGCCCGCGGTTGGCGCAGCTGGCCGAATCAGTTGCCGTTGAAACGGGCAGGGATGTGCAGGTCCTGCCCGTCCTGACCGGTTCTCTGGCGCCGGCCGGGCAATCCGGAGACACCTATTTGGGGTTCATTCGATGGAACGTTCAGCAAATCGTCACAGGTCTCGGTGACGGGTAGGGAGGGATGGTGGTAAGAACGGCACAGGTATTCTCCTATGGCAAGGTGTGCGACCATCCTGCGATTTCCGGGAAACCGGCTCTGCAGATGTCCGGCGTGAGTCACCGCTACCCGGGTCTGGATCACGATGTTCTGGACAATGTTTCGGTGACGGTGGAGCCGGGCGAGCGCGTTGCGCTGGTAGGTCCGAACGGAGCCGGCAAGTCGACGCTGATCAAGCTTGCACTTGGATTGGAGCAGCTTCAACAGGGAGCCATTTCCGTTTACGGCAATCGAGCGAGCACGTGCCGACACCGCGTGGCGGTGATTCCCCAGCGGTCCACGGTGGACTGGAAGTTTCCGGTAACGGTCGAACAGGTCGTTATGATGGGACGGTATGTTCATCTCGGATGGCTCAAACGACCGCAGAAGCAGGATTACGAGGCGGTTGATGAAGCGCTTGGTCGAATGGAAATTGACTCACTCCGACACCGGCAGGTGGGCGAACTCTCCGGCGGGCAGCAGCAGCGAGTCATGCTGGCACGAACGCTGGCACACGATGCCGATCTTCTCCTTCTGGACGAGCCGCTGAACCACGTGGACATAGCAACACAGGAACTCATGTTCCATGTGATCGAGAAACTGTGCGAGGCGGGCAAGACGGCAATAATCAGCACCCACGATTTGGGTGTGCTCAAGGTCCACTTCAGTCGCGCCCTCTTCCTTGACCGTCGCGTCATTGCGGACGGGCCGGTTGAGGAGGTGCTGACACCGGAGGTTGTGGCCCGTGCCTACGGCTTCCGATTCCACAAAGACAAGGATCTCACCCCATGGCTGAATGGCTGAGTTGGCTCGGAGAGCCGTTGTCCTACGGATTCATTGTGCGTGGACTCATCGCCGGTCTTCTGGCATCCGTGGCCGGCGCGACGTTGAGCGCTTTCGTCGTTTGGCGGGGCATGGCATTTGCCGGGGACGCGATTGCGCACTCATTCTTGCCCGGGTTTGTCGTGGCCTCCCTCTTCGGCTTCAGCCTCTTCTTCGGGGCGGTTGGGGCGGCGATTGTCGCGGTTATCGGCATCGGGCTGATCAGTCGTCATGGGGCATTGCGGGAGGACACGGCAATCGGCGTCATGTTCTCCGGCTTGTTTGCCCTCGGGATTCTGCTGCTGAGTAAGATTGCCAGTTACCAGGATCTCAATCACATACTATTCGGCAATATCCTCGGGGTGAGTCGTTCAGACCTGGTGATGATGACCATTGTCGTGGCCCTCATTTTCGGATTCGTCATCCTGTTCTACAAGGAATTGCTGGTGACGAGTTTTGATCCGGCGCACTCGGTGGCAATCGGTCTCTCACCGGAGCTCATGCGGTACGGGCTTCTCGGGGCGATCGCGTTGACAACCGTCGTCGGGGCCCAGATCGTCGGTGTGGTTCTGATCGTGGCGCTGTTAGTGACTCCGGCGGCCGCCGCGTCGCTCTTGTCACGGCGACTGGGCCGGGTCGTGGCACTGTCTATTGCGTTCTCCATGACCGCGACTATCGCCGGATTCTACGTATCCTACTACCTGGACTTTGCGTCCGGGCCGTCAATCGTGCTTTCCCTGACCCTCATCTTCGTGATTTCGTGGATCGTTTCCAGACTGGGTCGATTTGGGTCCCGACGTGGTGTGAGATCTCACGGCGCCACCGGTACAACGGACGACGCCACTTCTCAGATGACCTCGCCGGCGGAGTAGAAGGTCTCGTCAAGGCCGGCGAAGAGCCGGTCGGCCAGGAGTGCGAGGACGGCGGCGGCGAGAGCGCCGGTGAGGATCCACGCCGGATTATCCCGCACAAGGCCGGCGATGATGATGCGACCGAGGCCGCCTGCACCGATTGTCGCGCCGATCGTGGCGGTTCCTACGTTCAGGACAACACTCGTTCGCACCCCCGCAAGAATAACCCGAGCGGCCAGCGGCAACTCGGTTCGCATCAACCGCTCCACCGGACGCATTCCCATTCCAGTTGATGCTTCAAGGATGTCGGCAGGCACCGCTTCAAGTCCCGCTATCGTATTCTTCACAACCGGGAGGATGCTGTACACGAAGAGCGCTGCGACGGTCGGGGTGAAGCCAAACCCGAGAATGGGAACGGCGAGCGCGAGAATGGCAACCGGCGGAAAGGTTTGTGCGAGGCTGCTCGCATCCTGGGCCAACGGGAGGAAGGGGCGACCCGCCTCTCTCGTGACGCCGATCCCGATGAACAGCCCGAGCGCTGTTGCAGCGGCGGTTGATACTGCAACGAGGACGAGGTGCTCTCCAATGAGACCGACCAGGGACGCCCGGTCGTAGGTGACCTCCGGGGCATCCGGGAAGATGAACTCGAGCGGTCCCCGGACGGCGGCGGGGATACAGAGCCACACGAGCAGGGCAAGGCCCAGGATGGGTCCAATGAATCTACGCACCGTGTCCCACCCCGCGTCGGGTGATCGCATAGATCTGCGCCGCCGTCACTTCGCCGATGAACTTGCGATGCTCATCCACAACCGGCAGGTGGCTCACATGCAGGTAGAGCATGAGAGCGAGCGCCTCACGGAGATTGCTCGATGGATGTACCCAGAACGGCTCCGGGGGATGGAAGAGCTGGTCGTCACCCGGCACCGAGAGGCCGAGGAGCAACCCGGACGGATCCACCTTCCACACCGGCCGAACCGGATTCTCCGATAGCGGCGTGATGTATGACCGCCCGGCCGACCCGGCGGGCAGCGGGACAGGTTCCCCCTGCTCGGTGTGGTCCTCAACCGAGAAGCGGGAGAGGCGCTTCAGGACACGATCGCTCCCAACGAAATCCTGCACGAAATCATTGGACGGCTGCTCCAGAATATGCTCCGGTGCACCTTCCTGAACGACGACCCCATCCTTCATGACCACCACGTGGTCGGCCAGCCGGACCGCCTCGTCCAGATCATGCGTGACAAACACCACCGTTTTTCTGAGTTTGCGCTGGATTGAGGCAAACTCGTCCTGGATGGCCTCCCGGTTGAGCGGGTCAACCGCCCCGAACGGTTCGTCCATGAGCAGCACCGGCGGATCGGCGGCGAGTGCCCGGGCAACCCCGATCCGCTGCGCCTCCCCACCCGACAGCTGGGACGGGTACTTCTCCCGGTACGCCGGAGGATCCAGTCCGACGAGTTCCAGAAGTTCGGAAGCGCGTTTCTCGCGGCGCTCCATATCCCATCCGAGAAGCTTCGGAACAATGCCGATGTTCTGCTCTACCGTCATGTGCGGCAGCAACCCGATGCTCTGAATCACATACCCAATCCCGCGTCGCAGGGTCTCCGGAACGAAACTACGGACCGGTTTACCATCGAGGAATATCTCACCGGAAGTGGGCTCAACAAGTCGATTCACGAGTCGCAGGGTTGTTGATTTTCCGCAGCCGGACGGACCGATGAGAACGCACAATTCACCCTCCGCCACCCGTATCGAAATGCCGTTCAGAGCCACCGTCGTACCGTAGAGCTTGGTGACGTTCCGTAGTTCGATCATTGCGCAACCCTCACTCGATTTTTCGGGCTCAACACCCGAATGACGCTGTCCATGCCGCGGTCTACAATCACCGCCAGCACGACGATGGGAATAACTCCGAGCACAATCAGATCAGGGGCCGCCTGCCCGAGTCCCTGGAACACGAAGTTGCCGAGCCCTCCGGCGCCGATGAGGGCCGCCACGGCGGCGTTCCCGATGGTCTGAACCGCTGTGATCCGGACACCCGTCAGGATGATGGGCAGAGCAATCGGGACCTGAACCATCGCCAGGAGTTCACGTCGACTCATACCCATTCCGCGACCCGCATCCACCACGCCACGGTCAATCGACTTGAGCCCGATGAACGTATTCCG
>DAOWMR010000175.1 GCA_030642995.1 Spirochaetales bacterium | reverse complement strand
TCGTTCAGGATTACGAGCAGGTCCGGTTCAAAGACGTCGTACCGGCCGAGTTCCACGTCCATGGGCGCCGCGAACATCTCTCCGAGGCCCGCGAGTTCGATCAACGTGTAGAGCTGATACTGCAGACGTTTGGAGACGTACTGGTGCCGGGTGATCGGTGACGGAGTGGCCACATGCATCCCATCGATGATTTCGTGATGATAGGGATCGTCCTCGGGAATGTCCTTGAGGTCGTCGTAGGTAAGCTTGAGCTTGTGATCAACAAATACCGGCATTGGTCTCCCTCTTCGAGTATACCTCACCGAAGGATTACAGTGCGATTGGCGTCGGCGCTTCAATCTCGCGGCAGAGCGGGGCGGAGGGCAGGGTTCGGTGATGCTGGCGAACGCCGTGCTCATGAGCCACTTCACAGGCAAGGCAATCGATCTGCCTCTTGATGGAGACGCGTACGTGGCCCTGCTTGACGATCTCATCGCCCGGTCGACTTTCGTGAAGCCGGAGGTTGTCGGGGATGTGAAGATCGATATGAGCAAGTCGTTCTAGGGGCCGGGCTGGAAACCGCGCCCGATCACCGGACAGCCGCCACGCGGCTACAGCAACACCTGAGGCTGCCCAGTGATCGGGAAAGAGCTCGGTTCCGAGGTTTGCTCTACTTGTAGAGCGTCCCGGGCACTGTGTACATTCCGGAGTCGGGCATCTCTCCCTTGAGATACGCGTCGATCAGCTCTGCAATTTTGCTCGCCATCCCCGTGAAGTCCTGAACAACGGTGGCAACAAATACGTCACCGCTGTCAATTTCCTGCCGAGCGAAGTCGGTTCCATCAACGCCAACGACGCGGATTTCGGTGCGCTCAGCCTGATTGATGGCCTGGGTGGCCCCGTACGCGGGCTCATCCCATCCGGCCCAGATGCCGTCGATCTCTCCCTTCCCATAGGCGGTTAACAGATCTGCCGTTACCCCGCGCGCAAACTCGACCGGGCCGGGAACTTCAATGTGAATCTGTCGCACGATCTCAATGCCGGCGTGCTCTGCAAAGAGCTCACGGGCGCCGTCCGCACGTGCTCGAACACCGGGGTGAGGATCATGGGTGAACAGGACTACCTTACCTGAGTTGCCAATTGCGTCGAGTAGCGCTTGCGCCGCCCGGCGGCCCAGATCACCATTGTCCGAAGTCACGTTCAGGTAGACCCCATCGGTCAACCCGGCGTCCAGACCGAATACCGGAATGTCGGCATCGGCGGCAGCATTCAGTCCGGCGGTCATCTGCGCCGGGTCACCCATCCCAAGCACGATCGCATCAACCTGCTGCGCGACGGCATCCTGAATGCGGCTGACGAGCAGGCCGAAATCGCCGGCGGTATCTGAAACCGTGACGGTCCAGCCGCGAGCCTCGGCTTCGGCTTCGAAGTCCTTGATCACTGCCGCCGTGGTCGCGTTTGCCATGTACGGCGTCACGACGGCGATCTTCTTGCCTCCGGCCGACTCCTCCGAACCGGCCGCCCACAAGCTACCGGAAATGAGAGCCATTGCGAAAACCAATACTACCAATCTTGAGGTTTTCATACGCACCTCCTCCTCACGAAATTATTGACAGGGTATGCATCAGATCCCTGTTCTTCGTATACGCATCAAGAAACACACCATACTTACGGTCGATCGCAGATCTGTCCTGCTCCGGGCAAAACTGGTCCCCAACGGGAGACTCACAAGTCGGGGGCGCCGGCAGCAAACGCTGGAGAGCGCGAGCCGCGGCGAACCGTCCATCGGTCACTACGCCAACCGGCAGATTGGTGATGTCCGCCAACAGTTTGGGTAAGCCGGCTATACCGGCGCCACCACCGGAGAGGCGAATCGTCGCCTCGTGACCGCCGTCGGGGAGTGCGTCAATCACAGACCGAACCGAAAACGCGACCCCTTCAAGTACAGCCCGAAACAATTCTGCCCGTCCGGTGCCCCGGCGGATGCCAAGAAACAAACCACTGGCATCCGGATCTTTGAAGGGCGAGCGTTCACCGGACAAGTATGGAAGAAACAGTACTCGCGATTGATCGTGCGTCATGGCCATTGCATCCGCGGCCAGATCCCCGTACAAGCGATCCCGCGCGTCTCCCCCATGGTCGAGCAGACCGACAAACCAGTCCACTGCGCCGGTCGCGGTCAGGAGCGGCGCCACACGAATGAGTTGATCCTGGGTCGGGTGAAGGAGGTTGAAGACTCCTGCGTCCGGATCTCCAGGGGCGTCCCTGGTGGCAATGTCAAGAATCCATCCGCTCGTCCCGAGATAGCACGAGAGATAGTTGCCCTCTGTCGGCGAAGCGAGGGCGCTCGCTCCAACATCCCCTACACCGTGGATAACCTCGAGATCACCGGGCAGTCCAAGCAGATCCTGGAATTCCGTTCCAATGGTGCCGTCGAGCGCGTCCCCACGACAGACTTCGGGGAGGATCGAACGCTCAATTGGCAACTGCTCAATGATCCCTTCCGACCAGTCCCCCGATTGGATGTCGAGAAGGCCGGTAGTTGATGCGGTGGTTCGATCAGTCCGCCGGCTGCCGGTAAGGCGATACGCCACGTAATCATGGGCACCGCAGAGAAGAGTGTCCGCGTCCGATAGGGCATGATGATCAGCATCATCCAACCACAGGATCTTGGCGGGAAATCCAGAGGGATCTGGTGAGTTTCCACAGATAGTCTTTGCTTTTTCGTACCCGGTGGCGGCGACAAGGTGACGATATCTTTCATTGTCCCTGGAGGCGAAGTACAGGAGCGCGTCGGCAACAGCCTTGCCCTCCTTCACCAGGACCAGGTTCTGCATCTGTCCGGCGAGAATAGGTATCGCGTCTTGGACAGATCCTTCTTCGTCCGCAGTTCTCCAATCGAACTGATGAGTGCCGAGACCCACACTTCCGGATTGATGGTCTCCTGCGACGGATCGTGTCCGGCGTATTCCCCCACCCCGTGAGCCAGCCGGCGGCCGGTACTATCATACGCCGCAACCTTCACCGAGCCGGTGCCGATATCCGCGGTAATGGTATGAACGGTCACGACGAAACTCTCCGCGTCTGCCCTGCGCTGCTGATCGATTGGACGTACCGTGAAAAGGTCTCCAGATCTGCGGCAAGCGCCTCGACCAACGCGGTGCCGACCACGGCGATGTCAGCTCCAAGATCGAACACCTGTCGAATGTGATCAACAGATTTGATCCCGAATCCAAGGGCAACCGGGATTCTGCCGTTCGAGTCACGGCGAACCGCTTCAATGCGCTCGACGAGCTTCAGATCCGGTTTGAAGTCACCGCCGGTCGAAACCTCCGCGGTCTGGATGTATGCGATCACGGTTGACTGATGAAAACTTCGAAGGGGGGCGTTCGCAGGCAGGAAACACACCGTTCCGAGGTCAAGATCGTTTGAGATTGTCGCAATCACTGCCTTCTCATGTTCGTCGGCATCGGGAACCAGGATTGCCGCCGCGTCGTTTTCGGCCGACATCTTCAGAAAGCCGGCAACACCCAACTCCTCCATCACTACTCGAAAACCCATGACAATGGGAAGAGCGCCCTCGTCAATGGCTATCGCCACGGCCTCTTGAATCACCGATCGGGCATCGTGGCCGTGCCGCCGCACCGAAGCTAATGCGCCTGCAATGATGGCTCCGTCCATATCCTGCGCTCCGCCCGGAACCCCCACTTCAACAATCCGGATGTTGTTCCGCACGAGCTCGCGTACGGCGAGACGAAACACAACGGAATCCGGGAAGAGACCCGGAAGATATCCGACGATGGTCCCGAGGCCCCGTTGCTTCTGTTCGGCCAGATACCGGCGTATTCCGTGCATGTTGGTGAATCGCCTATTCCTTTCGTTGGGCAAGCCCTGACAACAGGACAGCCAGCACGAGAATCACGCCGGTCAACACCGACTGGATGTATGTGTTTACGCCGACGATGTTGAGTCCGTTGCTGAGAATGCCCATGATCAACACTCCAAGCAACGTGCCCCACACGTTTGCCTGTCCCTCGCGAAAGGCCGTCATGCCCAGGAACACGGCTGCGGCTGCGTTGAGCATGAGAGGAGCGCCCGCCTGGGGATGCGCCGAGAAGAGGCGGCTTGTAAGGACGATCCCGGCCACGGCCGCGAAGACGCCTGAGTAGACAAATCCAAAGAATCTCGCACGTTTTGTGTTGATTCCTGCCAGAAATGCGGCCTGGCGGTTTCCACCGATTGCATAGAGCCGTTGACCGAAAGTCGTGTAGTCCAGACAAATCCAGGTAATGACGACCAATGCAGCCATGATCAGCACCGAAATCGGAATTGGCCCAAGACTCTCCTGTCCGATATACCGAAATGGTTCCGGTAATCCGAACACGGTTGTGCCGCCGGTTACGAACAGTGTGAGTCCGGCGTAGGCCGTCATGGCGGCAAGTGTACCGATAAACGCAGAGACCCCGGCATAGGCAATGAGCAGTCCATTGATCGCACCGAGAACGGCGCCGGTCAGGAGCCCGAGAAGGAGTGCCGGGAAGAGACCCACCCCGGCGACGAGCAGTTTCGCAACGACGACACCGGCCAAACTCGCAATAGCCCCAACCGACAGATCAAAGTCACCGGTAACCATCACCAACGTGACACCCGCAGCGGTAATGGCGAGGGTTGCGACCTGTTCAACGACGTTCCGGAAGTTCATGACACTGGCAAATGCGTCGGGTCGTATGACCGAAAACAGCAGGACAAGGAGAAAAAAGCCCATGAGGGTTCCCCACGTCTTCAGGAAGCGCTGGGGTGTCCGCGAGATGAACTTCGTGACGGGTGAATCACTCACGTGTGTCTCCTTCGTAGCAGAGTGTCAGGTATTCCTCCTGACCGATGTTCGTGTTCACGACTGTCTGCCCCTGTCTGCCTTCATGAAGAAAGAGAAGCCGGTCGCAAAGAGTGAGAACCTCTTCGAAGTCTGAAGAAACGAGGAGTACGGCAACTCCGGCGGCGGCCAGTTCCCTGATGACATCGTAGATCTCGTGCCTGGCGCCCACGTCTACGCCCTTGGTTGGTTCGTCCAGGAGCAGGACCTTGGGGTCGGCAAGGAGCGCACGTCCGAAGAGGACTTTCTGCTGGTTACCCCCCGAGAGCGTCTTGACCGGTGAATCGTATCCTGTAGTCTTGAGCTTGACCTGCCCGCCCGCCTGCCGGACCTCGGCTTGCGCATCGCCGTACTTCATGAACCCCTTGGATGAGAACCGGTTCAAGCTGCCGGTAATAGCATTCTCAAGCACAGAACGATTGAGAGCGAGGCCCTGGGATCGACGCTCTTCCGGGATCAGAACAATGCCGGCCTGCAGTGCCGCAGGTGGTGAAAGGGAATTGTACGTCACCCCGTCCACCTCGATACCACCGCCTTCAAGCGGCACCGCCCCAAGCAGCATGTGGAGAAGGGTGCTCCGGCCGGAGCCCACGAGTCCGCCGATTCCGAGAATCTCACCGGCCTTCACGGAGAACGAAACAGGGCCAACCCCGGGGCCGCAGATTCCGGTCACGCTCAACCGGGATTCGCCGGTGATCTCCAGTCGTGGGACCGGCTCCCACTGGAGTTCCTCCCCGATCATCGCCGCAATAAGTGAGTCCTTATCGATATCCGGTGTCTTCCACTGCCCAACCGTTTGACCGTCTCTCAGTACGGTGATCTCGTCGGAGATTCGAAGTACGTCATCGAGGTTGTGTGTAACATAGACGACCGAACGATTGTCACCGACCAACCGTTCAATCATCGCAAAGAGGTGTCCCTTCTCGCGATCAGTCAACGCTGTCGCCGGTTCGTCCATAAAGTAGATGGTCGCCTCGGCGGCAAATGCGCGGGCAATTGCGACCATGGCCCGCTGACCGGGTGTCAGGTACTTGATGGGCTCATCCAGTGGTACCTTCACTTCCAGCGCGTCAAAGATGGCACGAGCTCGTTCACGGAGCACTCTCCGGCTATAGAGTCCAAATCGTTTGGGGAGTGAATGCCCGAGAAAGACGTTCTCGGCCGCTGAGAAGTATTCGATCAGGTTCAGTTCCTGATGGATGAATGCCAGGCCCGCTCGCCGTGCATCCGCTGCATTCCGGATCTCCGTCAACTCGCCGTTCAAGTGCACTTCACCGGCGTCGGCCCTGGTAACTCCCGCAAGACAACGGATCAACGTGGATTTGCCGGCCCCGTTTTCACCAACGAGACCGTGAACCGATCCAGCT
>DAOWMR010000322.1 GCA_030642995.1 Spirochaetales bacterium | reverse complement strand
GTCTGACGTGCTCCGGTCACTACGACCGCCGGGATCGTTGCGAGCCTCTCAGCAAGCGCTTGTTCCACGAGGCGCGGGAGCGCTTTATTATTCACGCTATGAATGATAATCATTCATAGCGTGAATAGCAACTCCGGCCTGGTGACCGCCACCGCCACGACTATCCGAGCAACTGCTCCACCTCCCGAAGCTGTCCCACCGCCGATTCGGGTGAGATCTTTTCGAGCAACCGGCACGCGCCCACGATTCGCTGCTCGAGCGCGGCAGCCTCCCGCTCGGCGTTGGCGTAGTCATCGAACAGGGCCAGGAGCCGCTGACGCTCCCTCTTGCGGCCGGCTCCTCCCGGCGCCGCCTCCCCGGGCGCCGCGGCCGTTTCCAGCCGTTCGAGGTCGGCGTAGAGTTCCTGGAGATGCACTCCTCCCAGATACGCGAAGGATTTCTCCAACCCTTCGACGGCGCTGCCAAGATGCTCCCACAACCGGGTGACGTGCTCCTCATCGGCGAGGTGCATCGTAGCCGGATCGGCGGCGAGAGAGGCGGTTGCTATGGCGACGGCGTACCTGCACTCGGTCAAGAGGTCGGTGTCTCCCTTCCGAGGCGCTGCCGATTGCGGCGTCGCCGTACCCGAAGGCGCCGGCGCCACGATTGCCGGACGGAGCTTCCGTCCCGCCAGCTTCCGGAGGGCGGCTCGTGTTGCCTCCGGCAGGATGCGGCCCTCACGCAGGTGAATCAGCGGGCCACGCTTAATCCGCCGGGTTCGTGTCATCGGGTAGCGGTTAATGCGAATTTTGGAGGCGGGTTCCCCCTGGAGGACGTTGATGAGCGGACCGACTGAGGAGGCGTGAATCCCCTCGGCTATTCGGACGGGCAACCGAAGCCCGGCCTTCTGCTCGGCTCGAGAGTAGAGACGCGAGTCGCCGATGATGAGCTTGACGTTGCCCAGCGGTCCATCCGAGAGAAGCCGGAGCTTGTTGAGAAACGGACCGAGGATCTCCTGCTGTTCCGAGATCTTCCTCAGGGCAATGAACTCGCCCGCAGAATCCAGCCGTATCTGAAGCGGCGCGCGGCCGCAGTCCAGGCAGATCGGCGCGTCGGCCGGCATGACCGCCGAACAGTGGAGGCACTGCGAGAGTTGCCGGGCGCCGGAGGCTCCGCTTCCGTCCATCCAATCCACGATCTCCGCCGCGCTTCGTGGTCGCTTCGCCGGGGTGTCCAGCATGGCGGTCACGACTTCGCCGAGCGGCGAGCCGGCCCGTTCTCGCATTTCGGTGAGTATGCGCTCCCGGTCCGGATGGTCCGCACGCGCAAATATCGAAACCGGGGGCGGCTTGCCGACGATCACGGTGTGAAGGATTGCCCCGAGGCTGTAGATATCCTGGACCGGCAGGGCGCGACCGCGTCCCCAGGTGTGCGGGTCCACGAACTCCGGCCGGGCCGTGAAGACCGTTGATCGAGTAAGACCGGAGAGGTCTTTCACGGAGGCCATGCCGAAATCAATGATCCGTGGAGAATCCTGTTCGTCAAACAGAACATGCTCCGGTCGAAGATCCCGGTGCACAATGCCTCTGCCATGAATCTCACCGAGGGCATCGGCAAGAGTCCGCAACAGGTGAAGTGCCTCTGCGGCGTTCATGATGCGACCGCGGAGACTCCCTCCCGTCAGAAGTTCCATGACCATCGTCGGCTGGTCATCAATCTCGAGTACATCGTGCACACGGATGATGTTCGGGTGTCGCATCGTGGCAAGGATCTCTCCCTCGCGAAGGAATCGGCTGCGAACAACCGGGTCCGAGGCCAGGTGCGAGTGCAGAACCTTCAGCGCGACAGGGCCGCGGAGAGCCTCGGTTGCGCGGTAGATCGTGCTCGTGTCCCCGCTGCTCAACCGCTCGATCAACTCAATCTGTTCGCCGCTCATGATGAGTCGCCCTCCAGGTCTCGGATCTCGCGCCACGCTTCTCCTTCGTCACCTAAGCGAGACAGAACGGAGGTGAGCTCGCGGAGATCAAGAGCCGCCTGCGACTTCTGAGCCCGGGCGGAGCGAACGGCGAGTTCACGAATATCCAAAGCGCTCCTGCCGATCAGCTCCAGCGTTCGATTGTAGAGTGCGTCCACATTTCGCAGTGAGTCCGCAGCTGCCTGGGCGTCATTCGAGTACTCGCGACTGGATCGTGCAGCATCAAGCCCGATGCAGAGCCCGGCAGTCCGCTCCACCACCTCGTCCGACCATTGTCGGATTGATTCCCGCTCCGCGTCGCTGAACGAGTGATCCGCGGCGGCCTCCGCAGCCAGGGAACGGGCAGACTCTGCGATGCCTTTCATCCGGGCGTGAATGAGGGGGTCCCGAACCGTTGCAAGCAGGCGGGTCACGTTCTCTCCGCCCCGCTGGCGCAGGCTTTCCCGCCAGCGGGCAGTTGCACGGGAGAACGACGCCGTGAGAACTGCCGGTACCGAGGCGAATACGGCGAGAGCCATGATCAGGACGGCAACCGGCGGAAGGCTTCTCCCGATATTGAACCAGGAGGCAGTGCCCATGGTGAGCATCACCAGATACACGCGCGGAGTCATGGTGAGCGCCTTGCGTCCAATCGCGCGGAGGAGTTTCCTGTTGCTTTCTTCGCCGGGACCCACCAACGTGACTTCCGCACCGATTGATCTGAGTTCGTCGGACAGACGAACCGCACCTCCGTAGTCTACCTGCCGTGCCGGCACGAATGGGAGGCGCGGCACGTGCTTCTGCATCTTCGCCGGGTCCAGCCCCGCCCCAGCAACCACCTCGCAACAGGCGTCCCGAAACTCCGGGCTCGCCTTTTCACCGGTCTTGCCCGGTCCGGTAACGAGGATCGTGTAGCCCTTGCGGTCGCGTTGGACGGGCAGATTGGGCCTGCCGCAGGTGAAACACCATCCGTAGTGGAGGCTCAGCGGCGCTCCGCACGATGGGCACGGCTCAACCGGCGCACGGACGGCAATCGTGGGAGCGGAACCGTCGGACAAGATGCCGAGAGCCTCGGCTGCTGTCTGTGGGCGTTTGTTGGGATCCTTCTGCAAGAGAAGCACTACGAGCCCGGCGAGGCGCGGGTAGTTCTCGGCTACACCGGCAGGGAGGTCGGACACTCCTGCTTCAACCTGCATGCGCAGGACCTCCGCCGGCGTGTTGGCGACGAACGGAGGTGACCCGGTTGCCGCTTCGTACAGAGTGCATCCGAGGGCATAGAGATCCGAGCGCGGGTCCCAGAGCGAGGCTGTGATTGTTTCCGGCGCCGTGTACTCAGGGGTCCCTGCAATCGTGCCACGCTGGAAGAGGCCCGCTGCGGTGACGCTCCGTGCCAGGCCGAAGTCGGCAATCTTTGCGGCCCCCTCGGAGGTGAATAACACATTCCGGGGCTTGAGGTCCCGGTGAACGATTCCTCGCTCGTGGGCCGCGCCGAGCGCCTCCAGCAGTGACTCGGCAATGCGAGCAACCTCGCGGCCCGGAAGGCAATCGATTGAGAGCAGGCGTTTGCGCAGGTCACCGCCCGCCATGTACTCCATGATGAGGAACGCCGGATCGCCCTGGGAGTAGTCATACACCTCAACGATGCCGTGGTGAGCGAGGGCACGCGACATCCGCACCTCTGCACCGAACCGAGCGGCGAGGACGTCGTCTTCAACCACTCGGCCATGGAGCAGTTTGACGGCAACCGTTCTGTTCAGGCGAGTGTCATCGGCCTCGTAGACATCCGCCGTGCCACCGGAGCCGATGAGTCGCTTCAGCCGATACCGATTGTCGTCGACTCTCTGTTCGAGCATTTCAACTATACTACCAGCGGGAGCGAGGATTGTTCACTGCCTCTATCGATGGCATAGTGGGGAGGCGATGACCATTACCGACCTTCGCGATTACTGTCTCTCCAAGCCCGGTGCCTGCTACGACTTTCCGTTTGACGAGGAGACCTGCGTGTTCCGGATCGGAGG
>DAOWMR010000318.1 GCA_030642995.1 Spirochaetales bacterium | reverse complement strand
TTCCCGACCAACGGCCCGAAGAGATACGAGCCCAGCTTGAGGAGTACCTCAAACAAAACGTGCCACCAACGATCTCGTACGAACTCGTTGAGCTTGCTGGAGGTGCATCGTTTATCTGTGATCCAACGTCACCGGCGCACACGGCCCTCTCCGGTGCGCTAGCGGCGGTCTGGGGAGTTGATCCAATCCTGGCGCGTTCGGGTGGAAGCGTGCCGGTTGCAAGCGACCTGCAGGAGCTGCTTGGGGTACCGTCTGTCCTGACCGGCTTCGCACTCCCCGGCGATCAGGTGCATTCGCCGAACGAGAGCCAGCACCTGCCTACCTGGTACCGGGGGACGGAGGCGCTGATTCGGTTCATGTACACGTACGGCACACAGTCGATCACAGAATAAACGGTACGATCGCGCGCCGCCGATCGGGGTAGTCCTCGAAGTGCTCTCGGTACCATCGGTGATGCCCAATCCCGCGCGGCAGCAGGTTTGCCACCGTGAACAGGGCAAACGAGAGACCGGCAAGCGACCAGGTCATCACCGCCCACCCGATCCACTGCACGATCTCGCCGAAGTAGTTCGGGGTGCTGACAAGTTCGAAGAGCCCGCCGATGAAGCGAGGAGCAAACAGCCAGTTCAGCGTGTAGATCCTGCCGGAAAGAAAGAGATTGTACCCGTTCACAAACCCATTTGCGGTGTTGAAAATCATTCCGAAGAGCACCAGGAACACGAGTGGGACCATTGAACTCGCCGCATCGCCACCGACCGCCCGGCCACGGGCGCACAGGGCGACGACGAGAACGGCCGGCAGTTCCATCACAACCCAGGCCGTGCGCGCCGATATCGTTGGACCTCATCCCTGTCGCTGATACCTGCCGTAGGGGCGGGAATGAAAAACAGGATGACCAGAACCGCAACCGATGAGGCATAGATAGCCAACAGACCGATTGAGTACGCTGAATCAAGCATTGAGAACTTCTGTTTCGCTCTCTACGTCTTAGTCGTCGCTATGAACAATCTCGCCGGCAAGCCGGTCGAAATCAGCCACGGCAATGGCGGGGCACGACGAGAAGGCAATGCCGGTGTCACGCGTGAGCGCGATTGAAACCTGGAGCGCTTCGGGTACGCCCGGCAGATCAACAATCATGACGATGTCGTACTCACCCAGGAGTGCGTAGACGGAACGCAGTTTGCCACCGTATCCGTTGATCACCTCTTCCGCCTTCTTTGTCCGATCGGCATCAATGCCGTCCAAGGCATCTTGAGTGTAGGAACCAAACAGAAAAAAGCTTGTCATCGGTATGCCTCCGTTCAGTCAGGGTTTCACTGAAAGTATAATCGGAGAACGGCTGTTCGGCCACGGCTGTCGATTGGCGGATACGAACAGTTATCGACCGCCGCCGACAACTCGACTGATGATCGGCAAGCGGCCGAGCAACGGCGTGCGGACCTGGATGGCTTCGTAAGGGCACATCTCCTGACAGCAAAAGCACCGAATGCATGCGTCGTAGTCGAAAACGGGCGGCGAGGAGTGGTCATCTCCAGCAAATTGAACGGCCTTCGACGGCACGGGGCAGGCATCAACGCACACGCCGCAGAGTTTACACAGATCCGAATCGATCACGGGGCGAGGCTCAAGCAGATTCTTCATGAAGGTGAAGTGCGTGAGCAACGGTTGGCGCGCCGGTGACCGGATCACGTTGAAGTCATGGCACACGAGTTCATCCAGCGGATCGCCGAGCAAATCGATTTCGGTCTGAAGGTGGGTGCCGTGCCCCCTCTCCTGACCGATGACGTTGGTCGGGACATGGACGGGATCAAGGGCGATGAGCCGACATGCCGTCGCATCCAGGGCAACAGGGTCCGCCGAGACAAGAATCGCACCGATCTTTCGCGGGGAGCCGCCGCGGGGGCCGTTCCCCTCCATCCCGACCACAGCGTCCATGACGTAGAGCCGGGGGCTCAGCGTCGAGTTGATATCCACCAGGATTTCACCAAATCGACGTTCTTCCGGGGCAATCAAGTGCATGCGGGCTTTGTGAAAACCGTAGACGCACCCGAGCTGATTCTTGACCGCCCCGGTGAAACGCATGAGGGCGTGGGTCTTCAATTTCGGAACACTAACGATCCCGTCGGCCGCGAGGACGACCCGAGCAACCGGGATGGTCGAGGATCCGACGGCGTTGCCTTCCGGCAGCGGCAGATCTGCCTGCCCGGCGAAGTCTCCGGGGCGTGCCCCGAACCGCTCCGCAGCGGCGGCGATACCCGCCTTTCTGGCTGTCGTGGCGGGACTCCCGGTGCCGGGGGAATCCCCGTACTCAACTCGCGCACCGGCCTCCACGAGCAGTCGCACCACGGCCGCGAACACTGCAGGGTGGGTCGTGGTGGCGTGGTCGGGCGGGTCCCCGGCGAGCAGGTTCGGTTTTGCGAGAATGAGTTCATCAGGCCTGACGAACCGGGCAATCCCGCCAATGAGATCCACGGCGCGCCGAACGGCATTCAGAACGCGCAATTCGTCGTAGTCATCACACCGTACAATCGCAACTGAGCTTTTCACTCGTCCTCCGGCAGGGGAATACTACGCCGGAGTTCGCTCCGGGGCGCCAATAGTAACATGACGGAGGCGTCGATCGCGAGCGGAATCACGCCTCCGGCTCTCTGCCGCGACGGGTCGTGCGTGTCCGCCCGCCCCGAGCTTCATCGAAATTCGGCCGGCGACGAGCTTCGTGAGCAGCCGGAGGGGCGCAAGCCGACCCGCGACCCGAAGCAGTCGATTGACGACGCCCGGGACGAGAAGGCGATGCTTCCGGTAGGCACGTGCAATTGCATAGCGCGCGAGCTGATCGGGGTACCGGCTCGTCCTCCGTCCCCAGAACCCCTGCGTTGCGAGCGCCTTGACTACCTCTTCCTTCGTCACCACGCCGCTCGGGCACAGCACGCTGACCGAGACGCCGCTGCTCTTAAGCTCGTCCCGGAGCGCGAGGGAGAACGATATGACGTACGCCTTTGTCGCGGCGTAAACGCTCATCCACGGTGTCGGGTACCACCCGGCGAGGCTCGCCACATTGAGGATGTGGGCCTCGCTCTGCCCCACAAGGTGCGGGAGCATGAGCCGCGTGAGTACGGTGAGAGCGCCCACATTGACGTCAATCATCGATCCAAGGAGGTCCGGATTCTGCTCGGCAAACGGAGCGGTTCCGCCAATGCCGGCGTTATTGACCAGGAGCTCGACGGTCCGTCGAGACACGCCTACGTACTCGACAAAGTCGGCGATTGCGGCACGGTCGCTCAGGTCGAACTCCCAGAACTCGCTTTCTACATCGTAGAGGCGACTGAGTTCATCAGCTACAGCCGGTAACCCGGTGTCGGGGAGCGCAATCAGCAGCAGATTCAAGCCCCGCCGTGCGGCTTCGGCGGCCATGGCACGCCCGATACCCTGACTTGCACCGGTAATCACTGCCCACTTCTCTTCACTCATCGCCTTCTCCTGTTGCGCAGATCGCGCCGATCATACGGTCGATTAACTCGCCCGATTAGAGCGCTCGTTTCAATCATATGTTTAAATCTATCGCATGAATCAGTCGATGTCAACTGTTTTGTGTCGATTCGTAGCTATCGCGTGGGATGGCTGCTATCGGGCGCCTGCAGGTACGGGCCAATGAGGTCGTCCACAACCTGATCGACGTACGCATTGAGGCTTTCCTGGGTGTCCAGGCGGTTGCCGATGAACGGCTGATAGGCTTCCGGGGCAAACCCCGACATCATGAGCGTCGACTGGAGCTGGACGAGGCTCAGGCGCATTCGGTCGTGCAGATGTGCTGGACAGCTGGGCGTGAGTTTTTCGTAGATTGTCGCGAGAAACTCGTTGAGCCGCTTAGCGGCGCGGGAGGACAACGAGCGATTCACCAGCGGTTCGTAGAGATGGGCCTGGCTGATACGAGGATACTCGCGCATTCCCCAAAGCATGTGGTGATAGTACGCCTTGAGCGGCGCAGTGTCGGTCAGGGGTCCGTCCGG
>DAOWMR010000189.1 GCA_030642995.1 Spirochaetales bacterium | reverse complement strand
GCCGGGAAGGCAATGCCCTCCCCCACAGGCGGTGCAGTCCGTCCACCTCCGATTGTGTGAGCGGAAGAGCCCTGATTGCGTCTTTTTCCGAGGTGCGTCCGTTCGCCCACTCCTTCAGCGTTCGAACCGCGCTCGGGTCGTGGAGGCGCGCTCGCAGCTTGTTTGCCTCCACCGCGTAGAGACAGAGACAGCTTATGAGGTCAACGAGGTCGGATAGCCCATTACGCAGGAGAACCAGGCTGCTCCCCGGCAAGGTCTCCCACACGTCCCTTCGTCGGGCCTCGGTTGGAACCTTGGGAAAGAGACTGTCCGGATCGCGGTAGACAGCGGGAATTTCGTCGGTCAGGACATAGGCAAAGGTCCGCGTCACGTTACGGGGCAAGCGTCTGATTACGTAGGAAAGCGCGGTCGTGTCCAACTCATCCGAGTTCACCAGAGGATGCATAGCCGGCACGAGCGCACGATAGAGCGGGAGGAGCTGAGCGAGGGTGATATAGCCCTTACCAATCCCCCGCATGAGTTCCACTTTGAACCGCTCGAAGGCCACGAAGATCCCGTGCTGGTCGCGCAGAATCACACCGAGCGATTGGGCAAAGGGCCGTATTTCACTTACCAGCCGAAGAAATCGCTCGCCGGAGATCACGTAGCATCGCGATGGATCAATAGCTCGTATGCCGTAGAATCGCGGCACGTCGAAAAGCGCTTCCCACTCGCCGAAGTAGTGGTCCGGCTCAACGAGCATGACCCGACTTTCCGATGTGCCCTGCCCGTCGTAGATCTCTACGAGCCCGGATTCGAGCAGATAGAGTGCCTTGTCGGCTTCATCGCCCTGCTGGATGATGTTTTCTCCGGCGCCGTAGTCCACCAGGGTGATATCGGCAACGAGGCTCTCACGTTCTACCGTCGTCAGAAATCGGAACGGGATCACCCGTTTCAGGAAAGTGTGCGCGCGTATTGAATCGATTTTCATCTAGTACCGTCTTGTCCAAAGTTGTGCCCGCAGGTGTTCGAGCTTGTCAATTGATTCCACATAGCTGTCATCAGCCGTGTACATGAAAATGTTGTCCTCTCTAAGCTCGTCACCGCCGTCGTCAAAAAAACCGATCGGGTTTCGTACCACCCCGAGGAGATCCCCGAGAGTGAAGCCGCGAGACACCGCGTACTGAACAAAAGAGAGGCTCTCGAGAGGCACCGGTTTGGAACCCGAAGCGTAGAGATAGTCAACCGCGTCCAGCAATTGCTCGAACGGCCCCTTTGAATAGTGGAAGGCCCTGCTCGCCGGTACGTGCTCACCAAGGATACCTTTCTCCACGAGTGCCTCGTGCATCAAATCGACCAACTCCTCGAAATAGTTGTAGTCGGAGCAACGAAAGAGCATGACCGCGATATCCGTGCTTCGGCTGTTCTTTGCGAGGATCGCCGGGATATCGTAGTTGACGACCAGAATCCCTTTGATCCGCTTGATAGACTGGCCGTCCACGACCAGATGATCACCGGCTGGAACCCAGGTAGCGTGAAGCTCCTCCGGCGTCTTCTGCAGGACGTTGAGCGCCTCAAATCCGCCGATCACCATGGCTTCGCCCCAGGCAACTCCGAAGTAGGCTTCCACCCGTTCTCGCATTGAACGCGTAAAAGCCCGCTTGCCGTGAACCGCGAAGTAGAACTTCTGAGCATAGTGTCGCTCAACGATATGATGCGACAGAATGAAATCACCGGGAATATTGGCCAGGTAGATTAGCTCGATTCCGGAACGGGATTTGCGACACTTCTCAATCACGCGGAGTAGCGTGCTCTCTACGAGGACACCGTTGGTCTCCGGTCGCAGATAGACAAAGATATCCTGTACTTCTCCGCTGCCGTCCGGTCCGGGGTAAGGAACAAGGACCTGCGGCTCGCCGCTTGTCTCGCCCGCCACAGATCAAGTGTAACGCAAATTCCTCCGCCCGTGAAATGGTCCCTGCTTCTCGATCCGACCGTTTGGTGTATAATTACGTGACGATGGCACATTACTATCAGGAAGTTCCGCTGAAAAGCTGGAGCGAGGCGAAGCGCTACTTCGAGGCGCTTCTTGACGAGAACAGGGCTTGGATCTTTCGTGGCCACTACAAGGCCGAATGGCCATTGCAACCGTCGCTGGAACGAATCCTCAGTCGTCAGCCGGTTGATCTGGCAATCGAAAACCGGATCATCGCGGAGTTCAAGCGCCACGCACACCAATATCTTGCCGCAACTGAAATCCCACAGGACCTCTTTGAGTGGCTTGCCCTCATGCAGCATCACGGTTCCCCTACCCGCCTGCTCGACTGGTCACGGTCTCCATACATTTCAGCGTTTATTGCATTTGAGAACCCCCCCCAGAAGGAAGAAGGGGATGTGGCCATCTGGGCTATTGATTCCCAATGGCTGCAGGAATGCTCGGTTCAACGCCTTTCGGAGGAATGGCCAATGCCGATCGTCATGGAGGACTTGCGAACCGACAAGGAGCTGGAGCGGCTCATGCGTTGCGACGTGCGCGTGGTCCTGCCGATGGAGCCCGAGCGCATGAACGAACGATTGACCATTCAGCAAGGCCTCTTTCTCTTCCCGAGCGGCGACCAGATATCATTTGAGTCGGTCCTCGCCGACTACGAGAAGGACGGCTCCCGCGAACACGTGCGGAAAATCATCCTGTTGAGAGGCCAGGGCCTCCCGTGTCTCATTGATCTCTTGCGAATGAACATCAACGCCGCCAGCCTCTTTCCCGGACTCGACGGCTTTGCCCGATCACTTCGGACAATCCCCGATATCGCCTACGCCGGCGGGGTGTAGGAATCAGAATGCGAGACTTGGGCCACATCCAACCAATGACACGGAGACAGATGAGACAGATCGATAGCCTGGCCATGACACGATACGGCATCCCCGGGATCGTTTTGATGGAAAACGCCGGACTTCGAACGGCTGATTTCATTGAACAGGAGTTGAAGGCTTTCGAGAAGCCTTGGACAGTGGCAATCCTCACGGGCAAAGGGCACAACGGCGGGGATGGATGCGTCATCGCACGCCACCTTCATAACCATGGCGTCAATGTTGTGTTGTTCGAGACTCATCATGTTGAACGCGAGGACCTGCACGATGAGGCGGCGGTGAATCGCGCAATCGCCCATCTCATGCCATTCAAGGTTATGGGAATCAGCGATGCGGACTGGACAAATGCATTAGAAGAGGTACTGCATGACTCGCAGGTTGTCATAGATGCTCTGCTGGGCACCGGCTCGCAGGGCGCTCCTCGCCCTCCATACGACAAGATCATCGAACTCGTCAACAACAGTGGTGACACCGTGGTCTCCGTGGACCTGCCGTCCGGCCTGGATATTGAGTCCGGCTACACGCCCGGCAACTGTATCAAGGCAAGCCACACGATTAGCTTCGCGGCGCCAAAGGTTGGATTCTACAAGAACCAGGGCCCGGCGGTGTGCGGCGAGATCCACATAATGGACATCTCCGTGCCGGAATCGGTATACGAAGAAGCCCGGCAAGGTTCGTAAGCAGTGCCCGCACGATCTTCGGTATCGTAGTTATCTCATTGGCGGTCACCGTTGTGCCGTCCGAGCTTTCTCACGTAAAACTTTCGGCCTTCAAACTCCGTCTCCACGAGTTCATCCTGAGCCACCAACCGATGGACCACTTCCCAATCGACACCGGCCCGTTCCAGAAACTCGTCGACAGCGTCCTCTCTCATCGGATGTACGGCGGTGATGCTCAGCAGGTCTTCCTGAACATCACCGGTGAACGCAAACTCGTTGCCTTCATAGCCGATCAGGTATTCAACATGATCCAGCCGTCCGCTCATGATTTGAAAGGCGCGATTGATAGTCTTCTCTTCGGGTGCGTGAACCCAGTTTTCGGCCGGGGGGCGTGTCGGGATCGCCAGGTACGCCGTGTGCGGCCCCAAACGGGACAGAAAGTCGGCAACCCCACTGATGCTTTCTTCGCCGTCGTTCACCCCTTCCACCAGCATTGTCTCTGTCACCAACCTCCCTTCAAAGGTCGCTGCCAGCTCAAGCATGCCTTCCTGTATCGCACTCAGCTCCAGGACGCCCGGAGGACGATCAACCTTGCGCCAGATGGATTCCTGTACGGAATCCACCTTCAGAGAGACCCAGTCTGCTCCCTGCAAATCGTTTCGAACATCCTCACGTGAAACGAGCGAACTGTTGGTAATCACGGCAATCTTGATGCCTAGCGGTTTGAGCAGTCCGATCGTGCGGCCGAGCTGAACATCCAGGGTGGGCTCCCCATCGGGCACGAAGGTGAGGTAGTCGACAACTTCGCCCGCCGCCTGTGCTTTCTGAACCTTTTCCCGAACGGACTGTACGATTTCCTCGGGCGTGTAGAAGGCCTGGCGTTCAACGCGCATCTTGATCGTACGACCCAGTTGGCAATAGACGCACGCATAGGTACAGATCTTAGGTGGAATGTTGTTGATCCCCACACTGCGCCCCAGGCGCCTGGATGGAACCGGTCCAAATGCGATCATCGCTCAGCCCTGAATACGCGCGCGAAGTACCACGAACCCGCCTTCACCGTGGCCCGGCCTCGCGGGCTGCACCTCACCAATCGTCCGCAAGTCCCCGAATACGGTCTGGGTGATTGTCTCGACGATGAATCCACTGTTACTCAGATACTTCTCGATTTCAGCCACAGAATAGAACGTCGCGTCTCGATAGAATAGATTCTCTTCTTTGATCTCCTCGTAGATCACCCCGAGAGTGGATTCACGATCCACAAAAGCCAGGATCACGGCGCCGCCCGGTTTCACGACTCGACTAATCTCGGCCAACGCTCGTATCGGATCGTCAACGAAACAGATAGTGGTGACCATCAGCGCGAAGTCGAAGTGGTGGTCGTGGTAGGGCAGATCCTCAGCTACACCCCTGGTCACATGGATGCCGCGTTCCCTCGCCAATCCGGCCATCGCAGCCGACGGCTCAACACCTTCAGCGATTCCAAGAAGAGAGGCAAACAATCCGCTGCCGACACCGATCTCGACCCCGCATCCTTCAGGTAGCGCTGTACGTATGGCGGCAACCTCACTCTCATACACCTTGGGAAACCGCTGAAACCACGCTTCATACGTATCGCTGTGCCGTTCAAAGGGTTCTACACGGGCCATATGATTCCTCCGTCCTCTTCGCGCCGTGGACCGGCGCCGTATGCTCGGCGGGCCGTATCCTCGGCGAGCCGTATCCTCGGCGAGCCGCTAGCCTCGGGCCGCTTCAACGACCTCGCGTGTGGTTTCATCCCACATGCCGGCCTTGTACCAGGTGATCATCTCGTCGATGAACTGCCGGTAGAGCAGGCCAAACCTCTTTGCGGCTTCCTTGTCATCCTTCTGCTTGCGGTAGAGTTCCATGAACTCAGGGCGCTCGGCCTTCCAGGCGTCTTTCCTGACGGACACCGCCGCCGGCGCCTCTATCCACCGGGCGATCTCGTTGAAATCGCCGTCCCAGATGGAGATGACCGGGATGTGATCCGCGCCGGATTTGTTGTAGTAGTCGTTCAGGTCCTGCTGCTCCGAACCACGGATGATTCGTAACTCAATGCCGGCGCCGCCGAACAGCGACGCTAGAATCGGGATGTTGCAGGCGGAGTCACCGCACCAGTCCTCGGTCATGACGGTTCCACGCACCGGCTGTGGCACATTGGCAACCGCGGCCTGCAGTGCTTCCACGTGCTCCGAGTTGGCGTGGGCATCTCCCATGAGGGATCGCACGGCGGATCGATAATTCCGGAGGGATCCGACATAGCTCTCAACGTCAAATCCGGCCTCGATGATTTTCGTATTCATTGTCGCGAATATAGTACAAGGACGTGGCGCGAGCAAGATTGGGTGGTGCAGTTCCGGCCCCGGGAACCGCCGCTACCGCCTGAAGAGCCCCCGCAGTTTTCTCTTCGCCAGCCGAACGGTCTCGCTTTTCACGGTGTTCACCAGACTGTCGAGCGGTTTGG
>DAOWMR010000411.1 GCA_030642995.1 Spirochaetales bacterium | reverse complement strand
ACTGCCGCAGGCAGGGCATTATCTGTCAGGGACGCGGGTCGGCTGCCAACTCGGCGGTGTGCTATTGCCTGGGTATCACGGCGGTTGATCCCGTGCGCATGGATCTTCTTTTTGAGCGATTCCTGAGCCGGGAACGCGCCGAGCCGCCCGACATTGATCTGGACATTGAACATCGACGCCGGGAAGAGGTGATCCAACACATGTACAAGAAGTACGGGCGGGAGCGTGCGGCGATGGTGGCCAACGTCATCCGTTACCGGGTGAAGAGCGCCATCCGGGATGTGGGAAAGGTGCTGGAGTTTCCTGCAACGGCGCTGGATCGCATGGCCCGGCTCTCCTCAAGTCACGACAGCAACCTGAAAGAGGTACTGGATGCCGCTGGTCTCGGCGCCGATGTTCGTCGGCTCTTCGGCGAGTTGGTCACTGAGATCCTCGACTTCCCTCGACACCTCTCCATCCACCCCGGCGGTTTCCTCCTGGGCAGTGAGCCGGTCCATCGCCTGGTACCCATTGAGAATGCGACCATGCCGGACCGGACGGTTATCCAGTGGGACAAGTACGACGTGGAAGCGATGAACCTCTTCAAAGTCGATCTCCTCGGTCTGGGGGCGCTCACTCACCTGGACTACTGCTTTCGCCTCCTCAAAGCTTACCGCGGCATCGATCTCTCTATGGCAATGATCCCCCACGATGACCCTGCGACTTTCAAGCTGATCCGCCGCGCAGATACCGTTGGGGTCTTTCAACTGGAGAGCCGGGCACAGATGGCCATGCTTCCCCGGCTCAAGCCACGGACCTGGTACGACATCGTGATTGAGGTGAGCATCGTTCGTCCCGGACCCATCACCGGTGGGATGGTGCATCCCTATCTGCGAAGGCGGGCAGGGGAGGAAGAGGTCGTCTATCCGTACCCGGCACTAGAACCGGTCCTGAAGAAAACTCTCGGTGTTCCCATCTTCCAGGAGCAGGTGATGAAGCTTGCCGTCATCGCCGCCGACTACACCCCCGGTGAGGCGGATCAACTTCGCCGGGACATGGCCGCGTGGCGGCGAAGCGGGCGCATAGAGAAGCACCGGGATCGATTTATCAGCCGAATGATCGCGAAGGGCATTGCGCCGGAGTTCGCGGAGGCCGTGTTCAGCCAGATCAAAGGCTTCGGCGAGTACGGGTTCCCCGAGAGCCACGCCGCAAGCTTCTCACTCATCGCCTACTGCACCGCCTGGATGCGCGCCCATTACCCGGCGGAGTTCGTGTGCGGTCTGCTCAACGCCTGGCCGATGGGTTTCTACTCCCCGGCTTCCATTGTTGAGGATGCCAGGCGACACGGAATTGAGATGCGTCAGATCGATGTCATGCGCAGTGACTGGGATTGCACGCTGGAGTCGGTGCGGGGCGGGAAGAAGGTCTTCGCCGTTCGTATGGGATTGCGGTACGTGAAGGGTATTTCAGCGCGCGACTACCAGCGGATTATCCGCGCCCGGTCGAGGGCGGGCGGTCCGGCGAGCCTCTCCGGGTTCACCCGCACGGCCGGGTTGAGCGAAGAGATGCTGGTTTCGTTGGCTCGCGCGGGCGCATTCGGTTGCTTTGGTCTTGACCGCCGCGGCGCCCTCTGGGAAGTATCGGGAACCGCACTGCGCGTCCCGCCGGCCGAGGACGAGTTGCTGAGCACCGAAGACGGACTTCTCGCCTTCGATCCCTTGAGCGACTTTGAGCTTGTGGCATGGGACTACTACACCTCAAGCCACAGCGTGCAGGCGCATCCGCTCGAGCCGCACCGGGAGGCGCTCACCGAAGCCGGGCATCCGACCGCGCGAGATATCGGGTCCATGGATGACGGCGAACGGACAAGCTACATCGGATTGGTGATCACCCGCCAGCGGCCCCAAACGGCGGGCGGGACCATGTTTGCGACTCTGGAGGATGAGTCGGGGTATGTGAACCTCGTTATCTGGAAGAACGTCTTTCAGCGGTATCGTCCGGTGCTTCTCACTGCGGCGGTCCTCGGGGTGGAGGGCAGGATCCAGGCAAAGGACGGGGTGATCCACCTGGTTGTGGACCACTGCTTCAAACCGCAATTGTCACTCACGGGTTTTCGAATTGAGAGCCGGAATTTCCGGTAGCCGGTAGCGGCACTATCCTACATTTGCCGCAGAGATTGTGTTCACAAACAGGTGATACCGCTTCTTCGTTTCCCGCAGCGTGAGTCCCTTGTCGAGTAGTGTCTGCACGACTGAACTCGCGCGGCCACGTTCTGCCCCAACCGCCAGGATGCCGTTGGACTTGAGCACTCGGATAGTTTCCTGGATAAGCTGGTCAATCCCTCCTGCCACCCGTGGAACACCAAAGAGGAACGCAAAGTCAACCGAATTATCGGGTAGACCGCTCTCATTCGCGTTGCGATCCTCGGCAACGACATTTGTGATATCGAGCTTGTTCAGTTTGGTCCGGAGATAGCGAATGGCATAAAGGTTGATATCGAACGCGTATACGATGCCATCCGAACCAACGGCGGCCGACGCCCCAACCGTGTAGAATCCGGGTCCACACCCAATTTCGAGGACGTGATCACCATGCTTCACTCCGAGGGTCCGGAGAAGCTCGACTGGATCCACGAGTTTATGTATGAGCCATCCGTCGTGGACGGCGCGGATCATTCGAAACGCGATTCTGTAACTGAGATCCTGGCTACGTTGTGCTTTCATTATCTCCCTCCGTGAGGAACATGCTCCCGGTGCTCAGCTCGCTCTCGTTGTCCGGACGAGCAGATAGTCAATTTCGCCCTTCTTGGTCATGGGAATAATGGTGTCACGATAGAGCTTCAGGACGACTTGCGGGTCTACTCGGCGGCGGACAACCGGATTGAGGGACGCCTGAACGTAGTCAACTTTCTCAGATACATGCCGGAGGATTTGCTCTTCGACTTCCGT
>DAOWMR010000016.1 GCA_030642995.1 Spirochaetales bacterium | reverse complement strand
GGCAACATCGAGCATTGCTGCCGTTGTCCTGTTTGGCACATTCTAGTTTACAATAGGGCCCCATGTACGGAGCAACAAAAGAATATCTGAATGCGGTTCTCAACGAGATCCGTGAGAATGGTCTCTACAAAGACGAGCGGGTTCTCACAAGCCCGCAGAATGCAACAATCTCGGTAGCGGATGGACGAAGGGTCATCAACTTCTGCGCGAATAACTACCTCGGCCTGGCAAATCACCCGGACGTCGTCAACGCTGCCAGGCAGAGTCTGGATCGATGGGGGTACGGACTCTCATCGGTGAGATTCATCTGCGGGACGCAATCAATCCACAAGGAACTGGAACAGAGTATTGCCTCGTTCCTCGGTTTCGACGATGCCATTCTCTATACCTCGTGTTTTGACGCCAACGGGGGACTCTTCGAAACGTTGCTTGGGCCCGAAGATGCGATCATCAGTGACGCGTTGAATCACGCGAGCATCATAGACGGCGTTCGGCTCTGCAAGGCCGGGCGTTACGTGTACGGGAACTCGGACATGGAGGATCTGGAGGATCGACTCAAAGAGGCCGCCGATGCACGAATCCGACTCATCGCGACCGACGGCGTCTTCTCAATGGACGGAACAATTGCGCGACTCCCCGAGATTTGCGATCTTGCCGAACGGTACGACGCCCTCGTTATGGTGGATGACAGTCACGCGGTCGGGTTCATGGGCGCCCACGGTCGCGGGACCCACGAACACCATGGCGTTCAAGGCCGGATCGATATCATGACCGGGACGCTCGGCAAGGCCCTCGGCGGCGCCAGCGGCGGGTACACGGCAGCTCGTGGTGAAATCGTGGAGCTGCTGCGCCAGCGATCGAGGCCCTATTTGTTCTCCAACACAGTTGCGCCGACCATCGTCGCCGCAAGTCTTGCGGTGCTCAAGCTTCTCGAGCAGGATACGGGACTTCGGGACAAACTGGAGGCAAATACGCGTTACTTTAGAGATCAGATTCGCCGGGTTGGGCTCTCGGTGCCTGAAGGCGAGCACCCGATTGTTCCCATCATGCTCGGCGACGCAAAACTCGCAAAGGAAATGGCCGACCGGTTGCTGGAGAAAGGGGTGTATGTCATCGCGTTCTCATTCCCGGTGGTCCCGAAGGGGACGGCTCGCATTCGTGCGCAGGTGAGCGCCGCGCATACGAGAGAGGAACTTGACTTCACCGTGGAACAATTTGCAGCGGTCAAGAAGGAGCTCAAACTATGAACTATACAATCAGCGGAATTCAGCAGCTCGGCGTGGGAGTACTTGACCTTTCGAGTGCATGGGAGTGGTATCGATTGGCCTTCGGCATGGATGTTCCGGTTTTTCAGGATGAGGCCGATGCGCCACTCATGACCCCGTATACCGGCGGCAGTGTGCAGCGACGAAATGCAGTCCTTGCCCTGAACCTTCGGGGCGGGGGGGGCTTTGAAATCTGGCAGTACAGGAGTCGCATCCCGCAACCACCGGCATTCACGCCCGCACTCGGCGATCTTGGAGTGATCGCCGGTGTGATGAAGAGTTCAGACATCGGTGCTGCCTATGATCACCTGGGGACCATCGGGGCCGATCTGATCGGGTCGCCTGTTCGGGGGCCGGACGGGGCGGAGCGGTTCTTTGTCCGGGACCCGAACGGGAACCTCTTTCAGGTTGCGCCGGGAAGCGACTGGTTTGGCGCCCCCGGCCCGTTCGGCGGCGTTGGTGGAGCAGTGATCGGGACATCCGACATTGAAGCTGCCATGAGGGTCTATGACGGCGTCCTGCGATACGATGAAGTCGTCTACGATGAGACCGGAGTGTTCGCGGATCTTGCCGGTGTCCCCGGATCAGAGCGTGAGGTGCGCCGGGTTCTGCTCGCGCATTCCAAGCCGAGGACCGGGCCGTTCTCCGAGCTTCTGGGCTCGAGCACGATAGAACTCGTGCAACCCGTATCCGGTGAGCAGCGCAAGATATACGCAGACCGCTATTGGGGAGATCTTGGTTTCATACACCTGTGCTATGACATCCGTGGGATGGATGCTGTTTCCGAGCAGTGCGACGCCGCCGAACGGCCATTCACGGTGGACAGCGGAAAGACCTTTGACATGGGCGATGCGGGCGGGCGGTTCAGCTACATTGAGGATCCCGACGGGACGCTGATTGAATTCGTGGAGGTGCACAAAGTCCCGATTCTCAAATCGCTCGGAATTAGTTTGAACCTGGCCAGGCGTCCCCCGGATCGTCCCTTGCCCAGGTGGATCGTGCGGATGCTCGGTTTGATGCGTGTGAAGTAGCCCGGCGGCTCAGTTCGTCTCGACTTTGGGGATACCAAACGGGGTCGGAGATGCAGTTGCTGGATCGGCGATTGCCGCGGCCGAATCCCCGGTGTGGAGGCCGCATTCCTTGTGCTCGGGTTGCTCCCACCACCAGCGTCCGGCGCGTGCATCCTCTCCGGGTCTGATTGCCCGGGTGCACGGTGCACAGCCGATTGAGGGGAAACCCTGATCGTGGAGAGCATGATACGGGACATCGTGTTTGCGGATGAAGTCCCAGACTTCCGATTCAGTCCACCCGGCGAGCGGCGAGATCTTGATCAGACCGTTGGCCTCGTCCCAATCAATTGGTTTGAGATTCTGTCGCGTGACCGCCTGCCCCTGCCTGAGGCCCACAATCCACGCACGCAAACCGCCGAGAGCTCGTCCCAACGGTTCAACTTTTCTGATGTGACAGCAGAGTTTCCTGTTTTCAACGCTTTCGTAGAAGAGATTGGGGCCAAGCGAGCGAACCATTTCCTCAACGCGTTTGGCCTCCGGGAAGAAAATGGAGATGTCCAGATGATACCGGTCGCGGGTTTTTCCCAGCAGATCGTAGCTCTCCTGATAGAGGCGACCGGTGTCAAGTGTGAAGACTGGTATCTGCGGAGCGTGCTGAGCTATCAGATGGGTAATGACCTGGTCCTCCGCGCCGAGGCTTGAGGCGAAGGAGACTCCGTCCGAGCCGAATGTGGACAGCGCCCACCGGATCATTGCCGATGCGGAGAGTCCCATCGTCTCTTGCCGGTAGCGGTCAATCTCACTCACGTTCCGAAGACCTTCCTCACTTTGACCAGATCTTCCTTTTCGATCGTGAAATCCAGCTTCAGCTCGTCTCGCATGGCTTGGAAGACTTCCACGGTTCGCGCGACGTCCTCCGGCTTGTGAGCCGCTGTCGGAATCATTCGGAACATGCAAAGGCCCAGCGGAATTACCGGATAGGTGATTGCGGTGACAAAAATGCCTCGGTCGCGAAGGAACGTGACCGTCCGTATGCCGACGGTCTCAACCGTTTCATCTCGCACTGGAATGAATACCGAGCAGATTGGCGACTCGCCGGGGCCGACGAAGTAGCCGTGTTCCTTCAGCCCCTGTTTCAGAGCGTTGGAGTTCGTCCACATCCTGTCGCGCCGTTCATCTGCGGTCATGACCAGGTCCAGCGCTTTGCCCAGACTCTGAACGTAAACCATCGGGAGGCTCTTGGCGAACACCTGGGTGCGCGCGTTATAGGCGATCCAGTCGGTCACCTCTTTCTTTGACGCGGAGAACCCGCCGATGGAAGCGAACGCCTTCGCAAAGGTACCGAAATAGATATCCACCCCGTCCTGGACGCCCAGATAGTCGGCGGTGCCTCGGCCATGTGCCCCCATAACGCCCCAACCGTGAGCGTCGTCCACAAACAGTCGCGCCTCGTATCTCCTTGCGAGTTCCACGATCTCAGGCAGGATGGCGAGGTCGCCGGTCATGCCGTAGACTCCCTCAATGAGGATGATGATGCCGCCTTTGCGGGATCGATTCACATGCTTGAGGACCGCCTCGAGGTTCTCGGCATTGTTGTGCTTGAACACTCGCAACTGTCCCCGAGAGAGAAACGCGGCGTCAACGATACTCGCGTGAGCAAGCTTGTCCATGATGAGCACATCATCCGGGCTGACAATCGACTGGATGGTCCCGAGTACTCCCAGGTATCCGTAGTTGAAGAGGAACGCGGACTCTTTCTGTGTGAAATCGGCAAGCCTCGCTTCCAGCTCCCCGTGATACGGTGTATTGCCGGTCATCATCCGGGAGCCCATCGGAGAACTGACCCCGAACTCTTTCACGGCTTCAATAGCCGTTTGCTTGATCTCCTCATTGTCCGCAAGTCCAAGATAGTTATTGATGCTCCACATTACCTTGGGCCGGCCGTCAAATTCCATAATCCGGTCGGCGATTGGTGGGAGGACAGGCCGAGTGAAGTAGTGGTCGTCCCGGGCCCGCATCATTCCGAAGTAGCCGCCGTCGGTCCGACATTTCTCAAAGATATCCCGATGGGTTGTCGCAGCAGTCTCGTGTTCTTCGTGCATCATGTCCTCCTAGAAGAATTCCTTCATAATCTGTTCGACGCTCTCCGCGTCGGATTTTTCTCTGTTGATGATACGGGTTGGAGGGATGAGCCGAACGTCTTCGTTCTTAACCAGAAGATCCATTCCACCGCCGGTCAGGTTCAGCATTATCACGTCGTCTTTCCTCACCGTTCCGTTTTCCACGGCCCCAATAAGGTCGGCGACGGCGACTGCGGCGGCCGGATCCGTATCAACACCTTCGCTCGCGAGGAAGAGTTCTCCCGCCCGTGCGGCTGTGGCGTTGTCAATGGAGTTTGTGGTGCCGTCCGAGTCTACGAGCGCATCGTAGAGCCCGCCGATGAGGCTGTAGGGCGGTTTTCTGTTGGCAAGCACTTTTGCATTTATGGTGGCAATTTGTTGCCGCGCTTCCTGCTCGTCAAACGGGAGCAACGCGCGGCTGCGTTGCTGCCACGACCGGTGAATTGGTGCAAACGGCGCGTTCTGGCTCACGCGGATTTTCATCTTTCGGTTGCCGAATTGCCCCGATTGAACCAGTCGGAGGCTTGCTTCCCAAGCTGCGACGGCCCCGGTGCCGCTCCCGACGGCCTGGAAGTAGTGGTGAGGGATCTCACCGATAGTGTCCGCGGCCGAAAGCACGGTCGTGCCCATGCCGTCCCTCCGCGCCACGTTCTTGGCGCCACCCTCGGGGGCGAACCCCGGGAGCGAAGCGATGGTGCCTGCAAGTGCAATTGCGTCGGAGTAGTCGGAATCGCGGCCGGCTGCGATGACCCGAACGCACTCCGAAAGCGGGCCGACGATCCAGAGGGAGGGCAAATTGACCTCCGGGATGACGATGACCAGGGGGATCTCATTGTCCGAGCACACCTTGGCAAACGCGCGAGCGGTATTACCGGCCGAAGCGACTACAAGGACGGAATCGGAGCCGGACGGCGTCCGGGCACAGACGCTGTACGCCTCGCACTCCTTGAATGTTCCCGTGAGCATGCGACATCCCCGCTCCGGCCAGTACCCGGAGAAGGTGATGAAGAGCCGGTTCAGCCCGAGCCGGCGTGCGAGTCCTTCACTCTGATAGGTGATTGGGGCGCTGGAACCGGCCAATCTGCGCCGGATGGGCATCCATTGTTCGAAACGGTAGATTCCGTCCTCCAACGGACCCGGCTCAAACTTCTTGTTGTCGTATTCCGCACGCAGAAACGCCGGTCGGGTTGCATTCGGGTTGTCCAGTGGTGCGTCAACGTCTGAAAGGAGCTCACCGGTATCCAAACATCTCAACTTGTAGTGCAAATTCACCTCTGTGGTCATTCCAGACTCTCCTGTCACAGACTGAATATGATGCCGTTCTTGCGCAGAGCGGTCCTTATCTGCTCCACCGACCCCCGCGAATCCTCGGGGTTCGAGATATGGAGGTCAACGGTAATATCCGTCGTAATTCTTTCGCCGATCCAGACGGTCAGGATACTGTCCGGATTGACCGGGACTTTGATCAGATCAAGGTCTTGCTGGGTCAATTCGACGCCTGAAACGATGAGAATCATCCCGGAGTCCAGGAAGAGGTGTGAGAGCTCCGCCAACCGGCGAATGTGCTCGTCACGGCCCACCGGAACTTCCTGGATATCGGCACTGAGCCCGCGCTGGAGATTTCCAATTCCGAGGTTATAGACGAACTTGCCGTCGGTGAAGAGGCGTTCTTCGAGCTCATTGCTGATCTTGCGCTTACCCGTCCCCTCGGTGCCGGTCAGGAGGATGAGCGTTGCTCGCTGGTTGTACCGTTCCGCGCGGAGTTCCGGGGCTATATGGCTGCGCTCCCAGTTGAAGTTGCGCAGTCGGACATTCTCGCGAAACCACTCGTCGTTGTTGTCTCCGATTGAACGGATGATCCCGCCGCCGCGAATTTCGTAGTCGTCAACGATGACGAATCTGGAGGAGTAGGGGATTGCTTCAACCGTGTCAAACGCGACGTCCTGATCAAATTCAAATTCAACATCAGCCACGTCGTGACGTTCAATCTGGTCCCTGCGCCGGTGGGTCTGGAGACTGGAGGCATCGAGCAGCCGGTGAATGCGACGGATGCGGACGGGCAACCGTGCAGTCCCCATCTTGAAAATGTATTCCTTCCCGGCAATCATCGGAAGCTTGCCCAGCCAGAACAGATTCACTCTCAGATGGTTGGACACTTCCGGCGGCGTTTCGTCTGCTCGGGCCGCGATCTCTCCGCGCGTGACGTAGATCTGTTCGGCAAGAGTGAAGCTGGTTGCATACGGGGCCGACATCTCATTCGTCTCCGTGGTATTGAATCGTTCAAAACCAAGAACGGTGCTTCTCTTGCCCGAGGGGTAAAACACTATCTCGTCCCCGACAGCAATCCGACCGGTATCAATGGTCCCCGCGATGATGCGACGAGAATCTCCGTACCTGGTAAATTTATACACGCCCTGAACCGGCATCCGGAACGGCAACTGGTCTCGTTTTGCCTCTTTGACGAACACATCAAGCTGCTCCACGACGGTTGGGCCCGTATACCAGGTCATGGGCTCGGATCGATTCACGACATTGTCCCCGGCCATTCCGCTCACGGGGATGAACTCAACCGCATCACTGTCAATGTCAATGCTTCGCAGGAATCGCTTGTACTTACGTACGATCCGCCTGAACACCGCCCGGTCGTAGTCTACCAGGTCCATCTTGTTCACCAGGACCGCGAGCTGACCTACACCGAGCATCGAGAGGAGATAACCATGACGGCGGGAGTTGTCCTGAATGCCCTCGTCGGCGTCTATGACCAGGAATGCGACCTCAGCGCGACTGGCGCCGGTCACCATGTTCTTCAGAAATTCGATGTGCCCTGGAGCGTCGATGATGATGTAGTCCCGGAAGTCGGTCTTGAAGAAGACTCGTGCCGAATCGATTGTAATGCCCTGGGCCTGTTCATCTTTCAGGGCATCAATCAGAAACGCATACTCGAACGGCTTTGAATTGCGCTCGCATGTGGCTTTCACCTGCTCCAGTTTCCCGTCCGGCAGGGATCCGGTATCCGCCAGGAGCCGGCCGACAATAGTGCTCTTTCCGTGATCAACGTGGCCGACGATGACCATCTGCATCTGCTGCCGGCTCTCATCCTCGACGGCTGTATTCTGCGTTGTTGTATCCTGGATTTCCGCTTCAGGCACGGTTCCCCTCCTACATGTAGCCGTCGCGGCGCAGCGTTTCCAAGCCGCCGCCATCTTCGGCGTCCTGGGCCCGACCGCTTCTTTCAGCGACATTCTTCAGCTGTCCGCCCTTGAGCTCGGCGATGATTTCCTGCGGGTTGCGGGCCTCCGACTCTATCGGGAAGGTGCACGGGTGACAGCCAAGCGAACGATAACGCTTGCCGTCTCCCTGGTTGTAGTAGAGGCTGACCGTCGGTATCTGCTCCCGCTCGATGTATTCCCAGATGTTCAGCTCCGTCCAGTCTAACAACGGATGAATCCGAAGATGAGTGCCGGGGGCGAACTCGGTCTTATACTGATTCCAGAATTCCGGCGGCTGGTCGCCGATGTTCCAGTCATTTCGCACGTCACGCGGTGAGAAGTACCGCTCTTTGCTTCGCGATCCTTCCTCGTCGGCTCTGACTCCAACGATGACACCGGTGAACGCTTCCGCGTCCTCTTCTTTCACGTACTTGTCCGCTCGGTGATCAAACCGGTATCGGGAGCCGTTACCCTCAAGCGTTCGCTGGAGTGCGATTGTCTTCAGGCTTGCGCAGCACTGGACCCGTGTGAGTTTGCCGTCCGGGAAGGTCTCCTTCGCGGCCAGCGCTTCCTCGTTTTGACCGACAATCATCGCCAGTCCCCATTCACGAGTCAGGCGATCGCGATATTCGATCATCTCCGGGATCTTGTAGCCCGTGTCAATGTGGATGAGCGGGAACGGTACGTGTCCGGCAAACGCCTTTCGAGCCAGCCAGAGAAGTACCGTCGAGTCCTTGCCGATTGACCAGAGCATGCCCAGGTCCTTGAAGTTGGCATAGGCCTCGCGGAGTATATAGATGCTCGTATTTTCAATGAGATCCAAGTGATCCATTTCTAACCTCTTGGGCGTACCCTTCGTAGGGATCATACAGATGACTAATCATACAAATGACTCACCGATCAGAGAAGAAAGTCGGTCGGTGGCCGACTGAATTTACCACATACTTGACGCAACCGTACAGACTGCCGCTCGATTCTACTTCGACTCAGATTCTTTCATCCCTGCAATCAGCGCGAGAATGCGCTCGCCATCCTTCTCGTCCGCCTCAACGTGACCCCAACCACGCTCCGTCTGAAACAATCCGTCATATGCCGAATCATGATAGCTGCGGAGGAGGTGGGTGATTCCCTCTTCGTCCAACAGCGCGGAAAGAAGACGGGCCTGGATCTCGTTATCCAGCGTTGCTATCCGTTTTGGTTTCGTCATGGCTTGAGATGCTACTCCCGCAATCGACCTGAGGCAAGACGTATTCGCTCTTTTGGTGTATGTTGACCGTACGGGAGGAGGGCAATGCGAAACGGTTCGCGATGTGCGTTCGCAGTCATGGCGGGGCTTGTACTGTCCGGCGCCGCCTTTGCTCAGACCTCGGATTTCGCCTTCGTGAATAATACGGGTGCGACTCTGTATTTCCTGTACGCGTCGTCGACCACAACTGACAGCTGGGGCGAGGATCTGCTGGGCAATACGGTGCTCCCCGACGGCGGCACCTTCCGAGCGAAATTGCGTCCGGCTGAGGCGTTTGATATCCGCGCCGTAGACTCCAACGACAACGAGTTCATAATCTGGAATTGGAACGCCATGCGAACGCCGCGCGTCGTCATCCGGCAGGATGCGTTTGTCGGTGTCAACATCGCGTCGAACACGGCTGCACTGGCGTGGTTGAACATACGGAATCAAACCAACTACACCATCGTGCAGATTATTGCGGTCCCTGCGCACGGGGGGGGCTGGGACGCCGGTGATCTGCTCCTCGAGAGTTGGGAAACAATCCATGACGGAGAGGACTATCGGGTTGAGATCAATCTGGATGCCTCCGACACGTTCATATATGACATCATGCTTATCGATGAAGATGATGATCGGTACATCAAGTGGGATGTGAACCTTGAGATTGTCGGGGAAGTCGTCTACACCCTCGAGGATCTTCAGCTCCGATAGTCGATCTCATCTGTTACTGCACTAAATGTCCATTCTCTCGTATAGAACCAAGAAATCTAATCGAATCCTGCTTGACAAAGGCGGGGGCGCAAGCTATTTTGTTGCATCACATACAGTAGTGGAGGGACCTAATGCAGATTTTGCTTTGGTTCGCCCTGCCGCTTGCTGGTGTGGTTCTAGGTTGGTTAATTAGATGGCTGTACGCCAGATTTCAACTGTCCTCTACCGAGCAACGCTCAGAGAGGTTGAAACGAGATGCTGTCAAGGATGCGGAAGGCCTTAAGAAGGAGCTGATTCTTGAGACAAAAGATGAGCTTCTGCGAGAACGAAATCAGCAGGAGAAAGAGCTACGAGATCAGCGGAGTGAAATCCAGCGCTTTGAAAAGCGTCTTCTTCAGAAGGAAGAGAACCTAGAAACCAAGCTGGCGGGCGTCGAGCGACAACAGGATAGTTTTGCGGAACGCGAACGAGTGGTTGCTGAGAGAGAGATCGAACTGGGCCAACAGGAGGAGACCTGGCGCCAGGAATTGGAGCGAATATCCGGCCTGACGGCCGAAGATGCCAAACAGCAACTCATTAGCACTCTTGAGAATGAGGCTCGTCACGAGGCTCAATCGCTTCTAAACAAGATTGAACAGGAAGCAACCGTTACTGCGGACAAACGCGGACGGGAAATTCTCGTGTCCACCATTCAGCGTATGGCGTCGGAGGTCAATGCCGAAGTCACCGTTGCGTCGGTGGATTTGCCGAACGACGAAATGAAGGGACGGATCATCGGTCGCGAAGGGCGCAATATTCGCACGCTGGAGACGCTGACCGGTGTGGATATCATCATTGACGACACACCCGAGGCAGTGGTTATTTCGTGTTTTGATCCGGTCAGGAAAGAGATTGCCCGTCGAAGTCTGGACCGGTTGATCACCGACGGAAGGATTCATCCCACACGAATTGAGGAAGTAGTAGGCAAGGTGACACAGGACGTGTCGCAGACCATCTACGACGAGGGAGAGAAGGTCCTGTTCGAACTCGGGCTGCATCAGATGAAACCCGAGGGCGTGCGGGGTATCGGTAGACTGCAGTACCGTACGAGCTATGGGCAGAACGTGCTGATGCACTCCAAAGAGGTGTCTATTCTATCCGGTATGCTGGCCTCAGAATTGGGCGCCGACCGTGACCTCGCGAAGCGTGGCGGCCTGCTGCACGATATCGGGAAGGGCATCGAGAGCGACGGCGATTCAAATCACGTGGAACTCGGTGTTGAACTCGTTAAGCGGATGGGCGAAGACGAACGCATCGTCAATTGCATCGCTGCGCATCATGGAGATGTGCCGCACAGCTGCATTGAGTCGGTGATCGTTCAGATTGCCGATACCCTGAGTGCGTCCCGTCCGGGCGCCCGACGGGAGACGCTGGACAACTACATAAAGCGACTGGAGAATCTGGAGCGTATCGCTGAAGAGTTTGAAGGTGTGGACAAGGCGTACGCCATTCAGGCTGGTAGGGAACTCCGGATCATGGTGAACCACGAGACGGTCTCCGACGAAGGCGCTAAGGACATTGCGAAGGAAATTGCGAGACGGATTGAAGCGCAACTCCGGTATCCGGGTCGTATCAAGGTGACGATGATCCGTGAAACCCGGATTGTGGAGTACGCCCGATAGTGGGTCGAACACTGACGGCCCTGTTCATCGGTGATGTCATTGGGCAGCCGGGAATACGGGCCGTCTTCACTCACTTGAAGCAGTTGATCAAAAAGACGGGTGCAGACATCGTCGTGGTAAACGGCGAGAATGCCGCCGACGGATTCGGGCTGACGCCTGAATCCGTCGCCACGATTTTTGAGGCCGGCGCAGATGTCATTACCTCCGGCAACCACATCTGGCAAAAAAAAGAAGTGTTCTATCTTCTCGACAGCGAACCGCGCCTTCTTCGTCCGGCGAACTATCCCCCGGGAGACCCCGGCCATGGGCACTGCGTTGTAGACATCAAGGGAACACGGGTCGCTGTGGTGAATCTTCAGGGCCGGGTTCGTATGGTGAGATCCGATTGCCCGTTTCGGAAGGCGGCCGACCTCCTTCGAGTCCTGGACAAGGAAGCCGACGTCATTCTCCTGGATTTTCACGCCGACGCAACCGACGAGAAGGAAGCCCTCGCGACCTACCTTGACGGCAGGGTTGCCGCTCTGGTAGGGACTCACACGCACGTCCCTACTGCCGACGCCCGGGTTCTGCCGAAGGGAACCGCCTACATCACCGATCTGGGCTCAACGGGTCCGGCAAGCTCGGTCATCGGGTTCAACCCTGAGATCAGCATTCGTCGAGTTCTGACTCAGCTCCCGCTCAAGAACGAGGTGAGTGAGTCCCCCGCGCACATCAACGGCGCTGTGGTGGTCGTTGATCTGGAGAGTGGGCTGGCGCAGTCCATTGAAACCATCCGGGAGGAGTCGATCGTATAGTGGGGGCGATGCGGGTCAGAGCCATTGAGAGACTCACGGCCCACGAGCCTGACGCCGGTCGCGAGGAGTTGATTGCACAGCTCATGTGCGGCGACGTTTCGTTCAACGGTCAGACAGTGAGGGATCCGAAGGAGTCGGTGCCGGTAGATTCCACCGTCACGTATCGTGAGCCGGGTTTTGTCGGGCGTGGTGGTATCAAGCTGGATCACGCACTCGAGCTGTGGAACGTTGAGGTTGCGGGCAAGGTGGTGCTGGATGCCGGGGCGAGCACGGGTGGATTTACCCATGCACTCCTCCTGTGCGGGGCGTCCGTTGTCCACGCCGTTGACCTGGGATACAACCAGCTTGCCTACAGCCTTCGTGTTGATCCCCGCGTCATTGTGCATGAACGGACAAATGTCAGCGAACTCACCGCCCTCAATCCGGCGCCGCACTTCGCAGTTGCCGACCTGAGCTTTCGTTCCCTGAGCGGTGTCGCCGCCCATCTCCTTGATCTCACCACCGAGAGATGGGGAATCGTTCTTCTGAAGCCGCAGTATGAGTGGAGGGACCCGGATTCGGGATTTGACGGGCGTGTACCGGAGAATGCGGTGGATAACATCGTGCGAGTCACCTTGGAGATCCTATCCGGGGAAGGCGTTTTTGCGCACGCAATCACCGAGTCTCCCATCCGGGGGGGGGGCGGAAACCGGGAGTTCCTCGTTCTTGTCAGTGCGGAACGCGACGTACCTACGAACTAAACGCGTCCCGACCGAGCGGCTTGCCGATGAAGATCCCGTCCCCTCCGACGTAGTCAAGCTTTTCTCCCTCAATGAGGAATTGGACCTGTGTGACGGTTGGAAACTCCGTAGAGGAGTAGATGATCTGCTGCAGTTGGGCCACCGTGCCTTCCGCGCCCATGGGGTTGAAGCGGAACGATTGGTTGAAGTTGAGATATGCGACGCCGCTGTCCACGTGAGCGGAGATCAGTTGGGTATCGGAGGGAATGAGATTCAGCAGACCTTCATCCAGTTCCTCCCCGCTTGGTCCGGCAATCAGAGCCCGAATGGTCTCGGTGAGCGGGCTCTGGTCGTAAGCAACCGGGCGGACCACACGTTGCGGGTAGGTTCGTCCATCGTCGGTAACACGTATGAAGTAGAGAGCTGCCATCCTGCGATTCGGTTTGGACACATCCTGTTCTGATTCGCGGACAGGGATAGCGGCCGGTTGCTCTTCCGGTGTTTCAACGGTCCGCGGCGCCGCTTTCTCCTCCTCAGACGAGTGGACGTTGGGCGAAGGAGTTTCGTCCTCAAACACAATGTCGGGGTCCGCGGGCTCGGGATCATGCGCGGGCGGAACGTCCACGGGCGGCTCCTCTACGGACGGTTCGTCTACGGACGGCTCGTCCGGTGCCATACGATCCCGTATCACATCTACGATGCCGGTTGTCTCGAGGACTTGCTCGATGTTGCCGCGATTGGCAAGAAATATGACGAGTACAAGGAGGATAAATGCAATCCAGAAGAGCACACCTATGGATGCTCGCCGTCTTCCAGTCGATTCTGCCATACATTGAAGACTATCGGCGGAATTTTGCTTTGACCCCTGCACTTGAGATCAATTTTCCGCTCAGGACGCGTCAGTTTGACACCGTTCAAACGGTGGGCGTATAGTTAGGCACCATGAAGAAGCTGACTGGTATATCGGCATCGGCGGGCATCGCCATCGGGAAGCCGTTCCTCTACATCCACGAACAACCAACCATTCCGCGATATGATATCTCCGATTCCGAGATCGATTCGGAGATGGATCGGTTCCGGGCTGCGGTTGAGGGCGCGAGCCGCGAGCTCAGCGATATCAGGGAACGAAGCGCCGGCCAGGTTGATGCGGATCAACTCGCGATCATTGACGCACATCAACTCATGGCGAAAGACCCCGAGTTAGAGAAACAGATCCTTCGCAGGCTCGCTGACGATCTCATGAACGTCGAGTGGATCCTCCACACGTACGAGCAGGAGTTGCTCGACAAACTCAACCAGGCAGACACCGAAACACTCCGTGAACGGTCCACGGATCTCCATGACGTCACCAGTCGCGTTCTCAATCAACTGCTGCAGCGCGAACGTTTTTCGCTGGCGGATCTCACCGAGGAAGTGATCGTGATCGCACACGATCTCATGCCGTCGGACGCAATTGCCATGAACAGGGATTACGTCAAGGGAATTGCGATGGACGGTGGCGGCCCGACATCGCACACCGCCATCCTGGCACGGTCGTTCGAGATTCCGAGCGTTCTGGGGCTGAGCACCGTTACACGGACGGTAATCGACTCAGACCTGATCATCGTCGACGGCAACCATGGAGTTGTCGTGACCAATCCGGACGCGAAGACCCGGGCCCGATACGAGCAACAGATCACCGAGTGGCACCAGCATGAAGTTCAGCTCATGCGCCTCAACGATTTGCCGGCCGAGACCAGGGACGGCAAGCTCATCGCACTGAAGGCAAACATCGAGGTACCTGAAGAAGTAGACGCAGTGCTGAGCCACGGTGCGGACGGGGTGGGCCTCTACCGGTCGGAGTTTCTTTTCATGACTCCGGGTCGGCTCCCCGGTGAAGAAGAGCAGTACCAGGCCTATCGGTCGGTAGTTGAGGCACTCCCGGATAAACCGGTGACCATTCGCACGCTGGATGTTGGAGGCGACAAGGTCGTCCCTCAGCTTGACGGCTGGGAGGAGCGCAATCCCATTCTGGGGTGGCGGGCAATTCGATTTTGTCTTGCAAATCGGGATGTTTTCCGGACTCAGCTTCGAGCGCTGCTCCGCGCGAGCCGGCACGGGCGCCTGGAAATCATGTTCCCGTTGATCTCCGGTCTCGAGGAGATGACCGAAGCATTTGACTTCCTCGCCGAAGTGAAGAAGGAACTGAAAAGAGAGGGGGTAGAGATCTCCAACAACCTGCCGACCGGCATTATGATAGAAGTCCCGTCTGCGGCGATGGTCGCGGATATCCTCGCGCGGAGGAGCGACTTCTTCTCCATTGGCACGAATGACCTGATTCAGTACACCTTGGCGGTGGACAGAGGCAATGAACGTATCGCCTATCTCTACGAGCCGTTCCATCCCGCGGTCCTTCGCATGCTGAAGCTGGTAATCGACAGTGCCCATGACAATGGAATCCCGGTGGCAATGTGCGGCGAAATGGCCGGTGATCCCGTCGCCGCGGTGCTGCTCCTCGGGCTTGGTCTGGACGAGTACAGCATGAGTGCCGGAAGCATCCCGGAGGTGAAGCGGATCATCAGAAGCACATCCATTCGTGAAGCCGAAGAGGTTGTGGGCGCGGCAATGGAGATGCGCTCCTTCAAGGAGGTGGATCGATTTGTCCGCCGCCTCATGGAGGACCGATTTGGCGTATCAGTCGGCTGAAGGCACAACACCCCAGGTAGCAATCATCGGGCGTCCCAACGTGGGCAAGTCGACGCTCTTCAATCGTCTGGTCGGACGCCGTCGAGCCATCACCGATCCCACGCCCGGAGTAACCCGCGACCCGGTTGGCCACCGGGCGACGCTCGCCGGGCATGAGGTTCAGCTCGTTGACACGGGCGGCTTCACCACCGGTGGCGATGAGTTGGCCCGTGCCATCAGCGAACGAGCGCTTCGAGCAATTGACCAGAGCGAAGTGGTCCTGCTCGTTGTCGATGGGACGGAACTCACCGCTTTGGATGAGGAGTTCCTTGAGCAACTGCGACCGTACGGCGACAGGCTCGTGCTGGTGGTGAACAAACTGGACACCGAAAAGCGGGATGATCTTGTCTGGGAGTTTCACGCCCTCGGGGTGGAGCGGGTTATAGGGGTTTCCGCCGCGCATGGTCGCGGGATGGAGGAGTTGGAAGCTGCAGTGCATCCCCTGCTGGATGTCGAACCACCCCGGGACCTGCCCGCCGACCCGGGCGCCGGTGGACCGGGCGCCGACGATGAGCTCGATATCATTCGGCTTGCGATTCTCGGCCAACCGAACACCGGCAAGTCCACGCTCGTCAATCGACTTACCGACAGTACCAACTCGCTCGTTTCGTCTCAGCCGGGAACGACGCGTGATGTCATAAAGGGCGCCTTTGAATGGGGTTCTCACCGGTTCGTCGTACTTGATACGGCCGGAATCCGCAGGAAGAGTAAGGTCAGTGAGAATATCGAGTACTACTCCGTCAATCGTGCAATAGGCACCATCAGGGATGCGGAAGTGGTGGTGCTTCTCGTGGATGCTGAGAAGGGGCTGACCGATCAGGACAAGAAGATCTCGGCTCTCGTGGTTGAGAAGGGCCGCGGGATAGTTCTTGCGCTCAGTAAGTGGGACCTCATGCCCAAGATCGGCAATCAGTTCCAGGCGATCCGGGATCGAATCGACTTCCTTTTCCCGATCCTTCACTTTGCACCGCTCGTGCCCATTTCAGGCCTGACCGGCTCCGGTGTGGACAACGTTCTTGACGCGGTTGTGAAGATTCGGAGTCAACTCCACTCTCGGGTAGAAACTGGAATATTGAACCGGCACTTGGCGAAATGGGTTGAGGAAAATCCGCCTCCGATCAGGGCCCGCCGACGACCCAGGATCAAGTACATGACTCAGGTGGACCGGCTGCCGGTAACATTTGTGGCGTTTGTCAGCAATCGCCGGGCGTTTGCGGAAAGCTACGTCCAGTATCTCCGGAACAGGATTCGTGCTGATTTCGGGCTGGACAAAATTCCCATCCGCTTGGAACTGAGGGACCGCTAATGCATCATTTCACGATCGGCGAAGTGTGCCGAGCGCTGGAAATGAAACCGCATATTGTCCGCTACTGGGAACAGGAAATTGGCATTCTGAGCCCTTCCAAGGACCTCGGAGGTCGCCGGATCTACACCCTTGCCGATCTGCAGCTACTCTTTCGGATCAAATATCTTGTCCAGGAGCGCAAGTTCACGGTCGAGGGGGCCGCGCAGCGTCTCCTCGAGGAAGTGAACGGTGATTCTGCCGATGCGAAGGCCAAAGTTCATGCGGTCCGAGCCGAACTTCTGTGCCTCCTCGACAAGATTCGCAACGAGAGTGCCGATACAATCAAGTGAATGAGTAGCACACGTCTGATCCGGGCCATGCTGTTGCCGGCATTCACTCTCCTGATTGTCCCTTCGATTGCTACAGCCCTTGCTCCGGCTACCGCGCGCCGGCTGCCCCCGGAGCACACCGATATTCGCATCGAATTCCTCGACTACGTTTCCGCACCTCTCGTGGAACTCTACGGACTGCGGGAGGTTACGCGCCAATCCCGAATCTCCGGTGTTGATGTACGAGTGTCGGTAGAACGGAGCGATGAGTACGCCTACCTCGTTGTTGTGCCGGAGTTGAACGGTGAGTACCGGCTGGACAGAGCCGGAACCTACATCCTTCGGCGCCGGCGAGACAATGGAACCATCAGTCAACTCAAGGTGTTTCTTCGCTCCGACCCACG
>DAOWMR010000270.1 GCA_030642995.1 Spirochaetales bacterium | reverse complement strand
GTCCACACGGTTCGTGCCCGGCAATCACGCCCTGATAGCCCTCGGGACCTTTACCCAGGTGCTCCCGGTAGATCGCGCGGATATCACTGCCGCAGATTGTGGACGATTTGGTCTTGATGAGCACCTCGCCGTGACCCGGGGTCGGTATCGGGAACTCCCTGAACTCAACCGTACTGTTCCCGGGGAGAATTGCTCCTGTCATGGTCCCGTTTTCCATCACTGTACCTCCGGTATGTACCGATCGTAGAACCCGAAGCACCGTCAGTCAATTCGCAAATTGCGTGTGCCGTATCTCGATTTACGCATTTCTCATACCGTGCCGGCGCCGGTACTCTCCGGGCGTCAGCCCGAAGCGGGCCTTGAAGACCTCAAAGAAGCGCTGGATCGACTGGAACCCTGAGTCCTGAGCTACCGCCGCAATCTTCGCATCGGTGTCCCGCAGGAGATCACACGCCCTCCCAAGGCGGGCATCCACAATGGCCCGGTGCAATGTCTTCCCGGTTTCCCGCCGAAAACGGATCTCGAGGCTTCGTCTGCTCAGCGGGATGGCCTCCATCAACTCGGGAGTGGCAATCCCCGACGCAATCCGCCCGTGAATGAGTTCCAGAGCGCGCCGGACCATGGGATCGGTCGTCGGGAATATCCGGCTGGATACCCTTTCATAGAGGCGGTCCGGCGGAATCCTGACCTTTCCGGGCGCCTCGCTCGGGTAGCGAAGAACCAAATCGAGCCGACTCGCCGACTCGTAGCCTATTCGTTCCAGGTCCAACGCTACCGATGAAAGCGCGGGCTGAGCGAGTTCGCACGTGATATCTTCGTTGTCCACGCCGACCACGGCGAGTTCATCCGGCACCCCCCTTCCGACCGATCTGCACGCATGCAGTACTTTGAGCGCCGTTGCATCGTTGCAGGCAAACACACCGGCGGGGACCGGGAGATCAGCAATGAAGTCGGCCACCTCGGCATTGCTGCCCGGCGTTTTCCACCAGGAGAGGGGACGGGTGAAACTGCCGACCTTCGCCTCTCGAACGGCGTTCTGAACCGCTTCGCTGAGCCCCCGTTCCCGCGCCACAGACCAGTCGACATCGGTCACGCCAAAAAAGGCGAAATTCCGAAGTCCTCGATCTGCCAGATAGTTTCCGACGAGGCGTCCGGTCTCCTCGTCATCGTTTTGGATCGATTGAAATCCGTAGTCAACGTACGCCCCCGCCACATCAATGACCGAGACATCCAGCGACGCGAGGAGTTCCGCCATCTCTCGCGACTCCACCCTTGCAATCACCCCGTCACCGTTCCAGTGCGGAAGATCATCGAGCGGAGAGAACATCCAGCCATGACCAAACAGTTGCCAATCGGATCGGGTCTTCGAGAACCGAATCACACCGCGTACGATCTCGCGATCATAGTGGTCCGCGAGTTCCATTACGAGAGCGATCCGAGTCGGTTTGCTCATTTCGGAACTACTTTATCACGATGTACGGTCTGACGGCGGTTCGCCGTCTGCGATGCGTCGTCGGCGTGCCTGCAGGTTCATGATCAGGCGCGCTCCTCCCCGTCCCAGAACGAACAGTACCGCTACGCCGCTCGCAAAGACGCAGAGCCACGGGAGCCAGTCTCCTACCCGTGTGTAGAGCGTCGTTCCCCGGTCGACGATGGGGATGTCCACCGTGAGGTACCCGGCCGTGTAGTAGGGCGGGAAGTCATCCGACATTCTCCCCCTGGCAGTGATAGAGGTAGTCAATCCCGAGCAAGTCGAACGCACCATCGGGCGCCTGTTTTCAACGGCCCGGAATATCGAGTGCACGGCGTGTTGTTTTCCTTCCACCGGCGTGAGCGACCAGTAGTCGTTGCTCATATTGACAATCAGATCTGCGCCGTCAAGGACGAATCGCCGGATGTCGTCAGGGAAGATGTCTTCAAAGCAGAGTGGAGTGAAGAAGCTTGCAACCGGGTGGCTGTACACGATCCGCTCCTCGCCCTGCTTCCAATTGGACGTATCAAACTTGTCCAGAAGCTCGGCGAGCATCGGAAATTCCTCTTTGTACGGGAAGTGTTCGGTGAAGGGGACCAGGTGCATCTTGTGATAGAACTCATTAATCTCTCCCTCATCGGTGATCAGCACCGAGGAGTTGAAGTTACGCTTGATGTCACGACCGTCCTCGCCCTCCGGCAGATAGACGTGGTCCTGGGTCCCGGTCGCCAGGTAAGTCCCAAGCGATCCAACATACTCGAAGAACTCGGTTACCAATACAGCGCTTCGCGCCGAGGAAGCGGACCGGTCAAGCCAGTAACGGATATCAGGCTTGAACCCACCCTCCGGCCACACAATGAGGTCCGGAATCCGGGGCTGAGACTGGGCAATGGCGGCATCCGTCTGCTCCATGAGCGTCTCAAAGCTCTGGCGGTAGTCGTGTTTGCGTGGGTCGGTGTTCTGCTGCAACAAAACCACGCGCATGGTTTCGGCATCATCAGGAACCGCGGGAATCAACCGAACGGCGCCGTAGACGAGAGCAAGGATGACCAGTCCGGCCCCCGCGGCGGCAGGAATCCACCGGCGGGTCGCCCAGTTCCACCCCGCCCCCCGGGAAGCGATGGTCCACGCTATGCCTGCGTTCCAGAAGACCAGGAGGAAGGTGACGGCCCACACGCCCGCGAGATCCGCGATTTGGATGATCGGGATGAATGAATACTGGCTGACACCGAAGTATCCCCAAGGATAGCCGATGTACCCAATGGACCGCGCGAAGTCAAAGGCAAGCCAGAGTGCAGGGGCGGCAAGGAAGCCCCACTTGCCCAGGCGTTTCACCGTCAGGACAAAGAACGGCGCAAAGACGGCATAGAAGAGGCTCGAGATAATGACGCTGAACGCAAGTGAAATGTAGCTATACGTTCCATGCCAGTAGTTGAGGATGAGGGTTGTCAGCGCGCCGAAGGCAATGATGTAGAAGATTGACCGAAGGTCCTCGGAGAAGATGACCGCGAGAAACAGCGGGACGAGACAGAGCCATGCGAGGAACGGCAGGCCGGCGAGACTGGCAAATGACGGAAAGGCCAGGGAATAGAGAAGCGCGGCGGTCAACACGAGGGGGAGTGCCCATGCCCGCGCGATGGCGGCGATTGACGGGTCGCGGGAGGCCACAGCGTCCGCACTGATGACCGCGGTTCCCGTCCGCCTGGTCCTGCTCACTCGCGGCCGGACGAAGAGGAAGATGTTGACGAAAAAGAGCGGGCCGAATCGAAACAACGCGTACAGTTGTTCTGTCGCGGTGCTTTCAGCCAGACTGATCTGGCCTTTGTTCGCGATGAACCGCTGCACGTAGTCCATGCTCGCGTTCTTGGCGTAGACGAAGGCAAACAGGAAAAGCAGGAGGCCGGCCACCAGGAGGATCTGATTGAGCAGATCATACTTCCGCCGGAAGACAAGAAGAACAGCCAAAAGTGCCTGCCCGCCAAAGAGCAGGAAGACGAGGTTGTCAAACAACGAAATGCCGCGGGTTTGCTGGCGCAAATCAGCGACGAGATCAAAATCCTCTCCGTCCAGGGAATGCCCGGCGAGAAAGGCCTCCACATCCGGAGTCTGGTATGAGAAGCGCTCACCGACGGTGTCGGATTCAACATTCCTGAGTGTGATGGAGACGTCAATCTTCTCGTTGCCGGGATAGAGGGTCACAATTGCGACCCTCTCCAGTTCCAGTTCTTCGGCGAGGGCCATGTATTCGCTGAAAGCCATGCTCTCGTCGATCTTGAAGTCGGGATTGTCCTCCTTTTCCAGATAATAGTCTTCAATGAGCCCGTGGGAGATCACCCGAAACACCCGCGTTCTCGCAAAGGAGCCCTGGATGTGGTCAAAGACGGTATCCACATCCCCCGCCTCCATTCCATAGGTGTAAGGCAGGGCTACGATTACCGACGGCTTCTGCACGAACGCCATGGGGCCCCGCAGGGCCAGCACGATTTCAACGATTACCAGCGTCACTACCAGGGTCGGGAGGAGGTATCGCTTCATTTCTCACTATTATACACTGGAAATCGTCGGTCGCAATCGATCTTCACACAACCGTGATGTAGGTCTGCATCACCGATACCGCTGGCAAACCACTGTTGACCGGTCTCATCATCGCGCACTCGAAGACGCCGAAGGTATCAGTCGTTCGGCGACCAGTTGAGATTGAACCCAAACTTTCACGCACCGGTGTTGGAGGCGGGATTTGATGCCGAGGATATGTTCGTCCCCATCCCGTTCTCAGGACCGCAGGCAGATGACGTGCAGAAGTCGTCCACGGCTTCTGCGACAGTTCGGCACGAGCCGAACTGCGAGGTCATTCCGAAGACGAGTAATCACGCTGCTGGTCGACAGGCAACTCCTCTCCGCAGACTTCGCGCAGAATTTGTTGTCGTGACGCCATTCGGGATTCAGCATCGACAACTCGGTTCGCCTCACGGATGCCCGGGCGCAGGAGAGTCTTGCCCAGTACATCTCACGGCCTCCGGACTCGATCCCGCGTTGCTGAACTGAACGTTGCTCCGGCTGGGCTCATCGCGGGGCCTCGCCCGGCGATAACAATTCCTATCAGTCGGTTGCGGGAACTCGCGTTATTAGCGGACGTTACCTAAGGGCGTCGGGTTTCCCGTCGTGATGTCTATGATTGGGCTCTCAAGCGACCCGCGGTAGTGTGCAGTGATCGCGATTCCGTCTTCGGC
>DAOWMR010000252.1 GCA_030642995.1 Spirochaetales bacterium | reverse complement strand
CAACAGCTTTGATCAGGAAGGCGTTCAACTCGGAAAAGTGCTGACCAAGAAAGTGCTCGCCGGTGGCGGGTCCGACCCGATCCTTGCCGGGTACGCCCGCCTCCTCGGCGTGACGGTCTAGAGCTGACGGAGCAGTTGCTCCGCGATCTTCGCCCCTTCACTTTCCGGAACTGCATCGCGTGAGCGCTCCAGATACCGCTTGGCGAGGGTTACATTGCCCATCCCGTCGTATGCCAAACCGGCAAGGAGGAGCGCCGACTGCCGGGCGCCTTTCTCCGCACTTGCGTCTTCAGTGAGAAGAGCGAGATACTCAATGGCGTCTTCGTATGCAAAGGTCTCAATGAGAAGCTGGCCAAGCACGATGACGTGGTCATCAAAGTAATCGGTGTCGGAATCTGGTCCGACCTCTTCGAGCAGCTTGAACGCCTCGCCGGTGCTACCGATGAGCGCTGCGCCATAGCCGTAGTAGAACAGGCTCTTCGCATATTCGTCGTCGTCGAGCGCGTAATCGTAGGCTTCCTGGAATACCCAATAGGCGTCCTGAAACTCGCCCTGGTTCAGCAATCCGAGACCGTTCTCAATCAGCTCGTCTACGCTCTCTCCGCCGGCCCACGTTGGTTGGTTCTGATTCACGGCCTCAGAGGCACGCACGCCTCCGGCGACCGTCTGCGTTTGCTGGTCCTGCTGTCCGGTCAATCGACCGATCCGACCAAGCACCAAACCGCCAATCCCGCTGGATTCAGTCCTTCTCGCTGAAGCAGACAGTTGGCCGATATTGTAGGTCCCCGATCGGGTGAGCTTGATGGTAATCACCCCATTGCTCAGCTCAGCGTACGAGTTGTCGCCCAGCCGCACCGTATCGTTCGCGCCGACAGGATCACCAATGTACAGTTCGTACCATCTGCCGCCGTCGTCAACATCCAAGTACCCGTCCACGTATTCAACCATGAACTCCTGGCCCATAACGATTGTCGCCACTAACAAGAGTGGTATGAGAATGATCCGTTTCATATATCGCCTCCATTCAACCGCTATGGTCCGCTCTGAGTACTCCTCTTCGAGTATAGCACCAGAGCGACGCACAAACCACCAAACTGAACAGCGGCCCCTATCTTCGTCGCTTGAGAACAAAGCCAAGCGCCACACCAACCGCAACACCGACCCCTCCCGAGATGTAGATGTTCTGCCGTTTGTCCGTAAATCCTGCAACCTGGCGAAAACCCTCGCCGAGTATTCCGCCTCCCGAGGAAAAGAGATCGCGGAGCGGGATGAGTTCGTTGGTCAGACCCGTTCTTCCGAAAATGAGGTAGCCGACGACCAAGCCGACGACACCAAAAACCACAGCGAGTATGATGAGATTCCGCACGCCTTTCTCCCCCTTGAGAATGTCTGCCGTCAACTATATCACGCCGCGATGGCGGTGAGTATACTGGAACCATGAAACCTGCAGGCGCCGTGCTGTTGCACGGGTATGGAGTGCGCGGTTACATCTGGGGACCAATGCAATCCGCTCTCGACGATCGATTGGGGCCCATCGCCACGCCCGATCTCGAGGGAGCGACGGTCACCGACCTGCTCAACAGGGCAAAAGCCAGGGCCAGACGCCACAGTTTGGAGTGTGATGCTCCGGTTGTGGTGGTCGGTCACAGCCTCGGCGCAGTCCTCGCGGCAGTTGCCGCGCGAGATCTTGGCCCGGAGATTGTATCGGCAGTCGTCATGCTCGCGCCTCCCTTTGGCGAACGCGAGCACCTGCCCGGCAGACTTCTGCAATTCCTCCTTCGGCGCCGCCTCATTCCCCCGATTCTCCTCCGTCCCCGGTTCTTCTCCTCGCTCACGCCCCGGACAGTCAAGCGAGCGGTCTTCCGGGCCGCGGTACCGGAAAGCCCGGGCCTCCAGAGCCTCATCCTTGAGCCCCACTGGTTTCACTCCAGCTTCTTTCCGCCCCCGCTCCAACAGCCGTCCCTCGTGATCGCGAGTCCGGCAGATCGAATTGTGCCGGTCACTCAGTCGGTAGAGTTTGCCCGCGCGATTGGTGCAGAAACTCACGTGTTCGACGAGGCGGCAGGAGTTGCTCACGATGACCTGTTTGCATCGCTTGAAATCGCGTCCACCGTCGCCGGGCTGATGGTGGACTTCATCGCCTCCGCCTGAGCAACGGAGCCCGTATGGAAAATCGATACGCCGGCGCCCGGCGGGAGGCGGAGCGGAGTCCTGAGTTCGTGGATCTCATCGGTACCAATTTCCACAACTGTGGGTTTCGATATCCACCGACGGTGATCCACGCCGCCACGGACCGATACTTCACCGGCGCCGATGAACAGCAGTACCGGCCGGACCCTGCCGGAGACCCCGCGCTGCGGGCGGCCATTGTCGCCTACTACCGGGACGCAGGCGTTGCAGTGGCCCCTGACTCGGTTGTGGTAACCGCTTCGGCCAGCGAGAGCTATAGTCACATCTTTGCCTCTCGCTGCGGGGCCGGTAACCGGGTGTTGCTGCCGCGTCCCGGGTACCCGATGTTCGAGGACATTGCCGTCCGCAACGGCTTGACGGTGGATTTTTACGACCAGCGCCGATCGGTCGACTGGAGGATCGATCCAGACCAGCTTGAAGCCGTCCTCCGTCCCCAAACCGCTGCAATCGTTCTGATCAGCCCAAACAACCCGACCGGCAGCGTTGTCTCAGAAGCAACGATCCGGCGTGTCGGCGGGATATGCGAACGCCACGACCTGTTCCTGGTCGTGGACGAGGTCTTCAGCGCGATTCTGTTCACCGGATCGCCGCTCCCCCGACCGGCGCCGCTCCTTCCGAACCTCCTTGTCTATACGATCAACGGCGTGAGCAAGCTCTTTGCCTCTCCGGAGCTCAAGGTGAGCTGGATAGCCGTCAGCGGTCCGACCGACAGCCGCAGCCGGATCCCTACTCACAGTCAGGCAGTTGAGGATCTTCTGGTTCAGAATGATCTGTTCCTGAGCGCGTCGAGCATGAGTCAGTTCATCGTCACCGAGATGTTTGCCGGAGGAATGGAGTTCTCCCGTACCATGGCGGCAGAAATCGCCGGGAGGCGGGAATTGATGCTCGGCGAAATTGAACGCATTGAGGGGCTATCCACGGTCCCAACGGAAGGGGGCATCCACCTGCCGGTAGCAATCGATCCAGACGCCCTGCCTGCCGGAACCGATGACGAGGAGATCGCAGTGAAGCTCCTGTTGAACCACCGGGTCGCGATTCATCCCGGATATCTGTACGGCATGGATCAACCTGTCACGCTGGTCATGAGCTACTTGGTCCCTGAGGATCAGATCCTCGAGGGGATGTCCCGAATTGAGTGTTATCTCAAGGCCCTCAAGAGGTGAACGAGAAAATCCCAGATCCGCTCGATGGACGGAAGGTGCATTCGTTCATCCGGCGAGTGCACCATCTCAATGGTCGGACCGATTGAGAGCATCTCCATCTCGGGATACTTCGCCCCGATGACCCCGCACTCAAGACCGGCATGGATGACCTCCATGGTGGGCTCGGCATCAAAGAGTTTCCGATAGACCTCGGATGCCGTCCGGAGGATTTTGCTCTCCGTCTCAGGCTCCCAGGCGGGGTAGCGCGAGGTGATTCTCACCGACCCTCCCCCAAGTCGTGCAACGGCCGCTACTCGAGCGGCAATTGCCTCCAGCTGAAATTCCGACGAGCTGCGTTGACTGGTGTCTATCTCCACCTTTCCGTCCGAAGTTCGGACCGTCGCAAGGTTGGTTGAGGTCTCCACGAGCCCTGCAATCTCACGGCTCATTCGGATCATGCCGTGGGGAAGACCCAGGAGGATATCCATAAGCCTCCCGGCCGATACATCGTCAAGAACTCGCTCAGGCCGCTCTGCTTCACGCAGTTCAACGGTGAGGTTCGGGTCTGTGCTCGCGTATTCAACGGACAGCGTCCGGCGCCAGGTGGAGACCAGCGTGCGTGCCTCCTCAATGCGAGACGGGTTGAAACCGAGAACAACGTGGGCGTCTCTCGGAATTGCGTTGTGAGCACTCCCGCCGTGCACCTCGGCAACGGTCGCTCCGAACTTCTCCCGCAGATCCAGGGCGACACGTGCTACGAGCACGTTGGCGTTGGCACGGTCAAGATGGATATCGACCCCGGAATGCCCTCCCTTGAGGCCGGCCACGGCAAGTTGCACAAACTCGGACTCCGAGTTCGGCGCAACCCGGCTGACCGGTACCGAGACGAGGGAACTCAGTCCACCTGCGCATCCGATGGTGAATACGCCCTCGTCTTCGGAGTCCAGGTTGAGTAGTATCCTGGCCCGCAACCAGTCGGGGCTGAGGTCCTGAGCCCCGATGAGTCCTGTTTCTTCATCCACCGTAAAGAGGAGTTCCAACGGCGGATGCACAATTCCTTCATCTTCCGCCACCGCAAGAGCGAGTGCGATGGCGATGCCGTTGTCCGCCCCCAGGGTCGTCCCGTCCGCCGTCAACCACTCACCCTCGGTGATCGAACGGATCGGATCGGTGTCAAAGCTGTGTTCGGACTCAGGGGTCTTCTCACAGACCATGTCCAGGTGGCCCTGAAGAGTGACGGGTGCGGCATCCGCCGCCTCGCCGGTCCCCGGCACCCGGATCAGCACGTTCAGCACGCCATCCCGCTCGCACTCCAGTTGGTGCTCGGATGCCCAGCCGACCAGCCAGTCTGAGAGGGCCCGCTCCTTTGAGGAGCACCGGGGGATTGCGTTGATTCTCTCGAAGATTGCCAGGACTCGTTCGGTGGAGGTTTGCATGGTTCGGTTTCCTTGGGGCTAGTGATCGATTGCTTGCGCGCGGACTTCGTAGTGCTCGCCGCCGTCGGCGGTGAGGTCAACCAGCACGGTTTGTCCGCCAATACCGTGCTGCGTACACCGCGCACGCACGATGACGGT
>DAOWMR010000423.1 GCA_030642995.1 Spirochaetales bacterium | reverse complement strand
GTCGGCGCCGCGGCGGTGGACGCTGGGATTGGAGCAGCCTACGGTTATCCCGGCACACCATCAACTGAAATTCTCCAATCGATCATCGATATGGCGGGTGAAGCGAACGGTTACGTTGCCCGGTGGTGTTCAAACGAGAAGACCGCCTACGAACAGGCGCTCGGGGCGTGCATGGTCGGCAAGCGCGCAATTGTGACCATGAAGCATGTTGGACTCAATGTAGCGGCTGATCCGTTCGTGAACTCGACGCTGCTGGACCTGAAGGCAGGCCTTGTGCTCGCTGTTGCAGACGATCCTGGAATGCACAGCTCGCAGAACGAACAAGACAGCAGATTCTACGCCGACTTTGCCCGCACGGTCTGTCTTGAACCGGGTGATCAGCAGGAAGCGTACGACATGACGCGAGATGCATTTGATCTCTCCGAGCGGCTCGGTCGTCCGGTGGTTCTCCGGCTGGTGACCCGGCTTGCCCATTCGCGTTCAATCGTGGAGCGCCGAACCGCCGAGCATCCGCATCCCGCGGCCGAACGATCGGATGCGGCCGGTTGGACGCTCGTGCCGGCGAATTCCCGCGAACAGTGGAGGAAAGTCGTTGAAAGCCGGCCGGCCGTTCTCGGCGATGAGGCTGCTCGCAAGTACAACGCTGTCGGACATGCGGACTCGGATGCCGACTACGCCGTCGTGACCGCGGGAATCGGGCGAAACTATTACCTGGAGCACGTCGAACGGCTTTCGCCTCGGCCAAGTCATCTTCACATCGGCTATCACCCATTTGACCCACGTTTGCTTGAATCGATGCCAAAGGGCGTCAAGCGAGTCATAGTCCTGGAGGATGGTTACCCTGTCGTTGAACGGGAGCTCAAGGGAATGGTCACCAATGGAGCGGAGATCGAAGGCCGCCAGACGGGGCTGCTTCCCGCGACCGGCGAACTCACCCCTGACAATGTGCGGGCGGCGCTCAACCTGAGTTCTCCTCCATCGCGGGTTCAAACCATGGCGCTCCCCGGTCGCCCTCCGCAACTGTGTCAGGGTTGTCCCCATGCCGATTCATTCGCCATGATCCGTGCCGTCCTTGATGGCCAGTCGTCGGGCGTGGTTACCTCCGACATCGGATGTTATGCCCTTGGAGGGCTGGCGCCTGAGGTGGTCACCGACTCCATCGTGTGCATGGGCGCGTCCATCGGAATGGCCAAAGGCGCTGCAGAGGCGGGGCACCCCAATGTGGTGGCAACAATCGGGGACAGTACATTCCTCCACTCCGGTATTCCGGGACTTGTTGATGCGGTAGAGGCGAACACTCCAATGACGCTCCTCATTCTTGACAACAGCATCGTTGCAATGACCGGGGGGCAACCATCCGCGACAACGTCGGAACGGCTGGAGGCCATCGTTCGTGGGGTGGGAGTTTCGCCCGAGCATATCGTAACGCTTCGCCCAATCCGTACTGAGGCTGACGAGAACGCGGAGGCCCTTCGACGGGAAATGGCGTACCCGGGTTTGTCGGTCGTTATTGCCCGGAGAGGGTGCGTCAAGTTCAAGCCAATGAAGGAGAAGAAGGCCGGATGAAATTCGACATCATCATTGCGGGCGTTGGTGGTCAGGGAGCACTTTCTACAGCGGCGATCATAGCGGGCGCGGCGATGGACGCCGGTCTCCAGGTGAAACAGACGGAAGTTCACGGGATGGCTCAGCGTGGAGGTTCCGTCGTGGCTCATCTTCGCCTGGCGGATCGGCCGGTCGCAGCGGACATCATCCCGCTCGCCACCGCGCAGATGCTGATAGGCGTTGAATCGCTTGAGGCCCTCAGGCTCCTCCCGTACCTCGCCGAGGGTGGTTGGGCAGTCGTCGCCAGGACTCGCGTTGAAAACATTCCCGAATACCCGGACCAAGCCGACATTGAACGAGAGCTGAGGGTGGTATCAAACCTGCTCGTGTTGGACACCGAAGCGCTCGCGCGGGTGGCAGGCTCCGTTCGGACGGCAAATACGGTGCTCCTCGGTGCCACGGCTTCACTTCTGCCCCTCCCGTCGGCTGCCCTTCAAGAAGCGGTCGCAACCCGTTTCGCGTCCAAGGGAGAGCGAATTGTGGAGGCCAACCTCAAGGCACTCGCCGCCGGTCGGGAGGCCATGGCCGCGGTTCGCAGTGTCGAGGGCCCAGCCCTTTCCTCCGTCCCCGGCCTGAGTTCCCATTGCTTCACGGTCCCAAAAGTCTGAGACCGAGTTCTGGGATGTTGAACACGTCAGTCACGGGCATCATCCAAGTCCTTCTCCCGCAGGACCAAACCGTGCATGTCACCCGCTGAACTCGTTCCCGACCTTTCGGGCACGCGCAGGCTTGTCCAGATTGATACCCGCGGCGATGCCGATTTCAACGAGCAGATTCCACCCCGCGGCCAGCTCAAGATAGGGGCCCAGACCGCGCAGATCGGGGATTCTGATCGTGGGGAATCTGGTCTCCCGCGCCGCGATGCTCACGATCTGCACGCCCACTCCATCTGCGAGTACCTGGGCAAACTTCGCTTCCTCGTCCGGGTATGGATCAATGAGAACGAGCACTTCGCCCGGTTCCATGACCTCTTCGATGCCGTGGAGCGCGTAGGTGCCTTCAAGATAGTCTGCCTTCTTCCGCGTAATCTCGTTAGTCTTGAGGGTCAGTTCTTCGGCCACCCCGTCGGTCCGGCCCGCGAAGTAGATCACCGGTGCGGCAACCGTCATCCGGACAATTTCAGCAGGGATCGGTGTCGTGAGGACCTCACGGAACGCCGTCGAGAGCGCCGTGAGGTCCACGGCGTCGGCACCGTTCGCATGGGCGAGGATGACGTGGTAGAAGAGCGCCTGTTCCACAACCGAT
>DAOWMR010000337.1 GCA_030642995.1 Spirochaetales bacterium | reverse complement strand
TGACCTTCTCCCCGGATACCTGCTCTTCCGCAAGAAGGAGGTCCGCCAGCTTGTCCAGAGCGGACCGGTATTCGGTCAGGAGTTTCCGTGTGCGGTCGAAAGCACTTTTGAGGATCTTCTTCACTTCTTCGTCAATCTCGCGGGCCGTTGCCTCGCTGTAGCTACGTTGGTGGCTCAACTGCTCACCCAGAAAGACATCGCGGTCACTCTCTCCCATGGCCGTGTTCGCAAGCCCGTCGCTCATGCCCCACACGGTCACCATTCGCCGAGCCATCTGGGTCGCCTCCTTGAGATCGTTCTCAGCGCCGCTCGTCATTGAATCAAAGACAAGATCCTCGGCAGCCCGTCCGCCCATCATGACGGCGATGCGATCCTCAATGTAGTCACGCCGGTAGACATAGCGTTCCTCGGTCGGTTCCTGTTGGGTGGCCCCCATGGCCATCCCGCGGGGAGTAATCGTGACCTTCAAGACCGGATCCGCGTTGGGAAGCACGGCCGCCGCAACGGCGTGACCGGCTTCATGATAGGCAATGAGCTTCCGCTCCTCGTCGGTGACCTTCAGTCCTTTCCGTTCCAGGCCCATCATGATCCGGTCACGCGCATCTTCAATATCGACCATGGAGATAGCCGCCGCCTTCCGTCGTGCGGTCCTCAAGGCTGCTTCATTGAGGAGATTCTCCAGGTCGGCGCCGCTGAAGCCAATCGTTCGAAGGGCTATTGCGTCCAGATCAATGGAGTCGTCAAGCGGCTTGTTTTTTGCATGGACGCGCAGGATGGCTGCCCGTTCGTCCTTGGACGGCATGGGCACGGTAACCTGCCGATCAAATCGACCCGGACGAAGGAGCGCCGGGTCCAGGATATCCGGGCGGTTGGTGGCTGCAATCACTACAGTGTTCGAGTTTTGCTCGAAACCATCCAGCTCACTCAGCATCTGGTTGAGGGTCTGTTCCCGCTCGTCGTGACCGCCTCCGAGACCCGCGCCACGATGGCGACCGATTGAATCCAGCTCGTCAATGAAGATGATACTCGGCGCCTTCTTCTTGGCGTCTCGGAAGAGGCTTCGAACCCGGGAGGCGCCCACACCAACGAACATCTCCATGAAGTCGGATCCGCTCATGCTGAAGAACGGGACCCCGGCTTCACCGGCAATCGCGCGGGCAATCAGGGTCTTGCCCGTTCCGGGCGCACCAACGAGAAGCACTCCCTTCGGCGAACGTGCGCCGAGCCGTTCGTAGCGCGATGGGTCCTTGAGGAAATCGACGATTTCCATAACTTCTTCTTTTGGTCCCTCAAGCCCCGCCACATCGGCAAAGGTGGTTTTGGTCTGGTTCTCGTCGTAGAGCTTGGCTTTGTTCTCGCCGATCTTGAAAATGCTATTGCCCTGGCCACGCATATTTCGGAAGAACACGAAGAAAATCCAAAGGAGGAAGAGGTAAGGGAGGATACCTATCACAATTCCAAATAGTGTCGGCTGATCCGACGGCTGCGTGATCAGTTCAACTCCGTTGTCACGAAGGAGCGGAAGAAGATCCGGATCACCGAAGACGGGAACGTAGGTTATGTATGCATTGCTGCCCAACAGACCGCCGGCGGAAGGTGTCCCACTCAGCGGCGTTATGGTGAGCTTCTCCCCTTCGACAACCACCCGCTGGATAGCCCCGTCGGACACCATTTGCTGGAAGCGGGTGTAGCTGATCTCCTGTCCTGCATTGCTGTTCTGAAACACATTGATGAGCATGGGCACGAGGAACACAATGAGGAGCAGGGGAACGAGCAGCCGCCAGTTCATGAATGGTTGCGGACTCTGATTGGGGTCCTTCTGATTGTTGCCGTCTTGTGCCATACCAACAAAATAGTGATTCTCCACCGCCGGAACAACGCAGTAGAATAGATCATGGACCGATTTCCGTTTGCCCTTGCAATCGCTGTGCTCGTGCAGGTTTTCTGCCAGTTGTTCAAGTTTATCTATTACTCAATCAGGAGCGGTCAAATCTCGCTCCATTACCTTGCCACCGCCGGTGGTATTCCAAGCGCCCACGCCGCGTTTGTGACTGCACTGGCCGTGTCAATCGGCATCCGCACGGGGTTTTCCTCCGATCTGTTCGCGGTTGCGGCGGTGTTCAGTGCCATTGTCGTGTACGACGCCTTCCGACTGCGCGGGCATGTTCAGAATCATGCCAGGATAATAAATCGACACATACTCGCGGCAACCGATGAGGAGCCTGTTTCAGAAATGGTCGGACATTCAATCCCGGAGATCATCGCCGGAGTGGTGTTCGGAGGCGGACTCTCCGCAATAGCAACCTTGTTATTGAGATAGAGAATCAATGGGTCTGAAATCGATCAATTCGATCAATCTGTAGCAGGATATCCACGGTAGCCTGGTAGTTCCCGCGGACAATTCCGAACTCCGGGTAGGAGGCGAGGAGAACAGCCCCGATGATCTGCTGCGGCCGCGTGAACTCCTCGGCTCGGACATGTTCGCGCACGGCTGACCGGATCCCGTCTGAAACTGCGTCGGTTTTGTGGGTTGGTCCCAGGAAGAGGCTGGAAACGCCGATGCCGGCGCTCCGAACGTTCGCGCTGCTGTGCCAGCCCCGATACCAACCACGCTGCTCGACGGATACCTCGTACCCAACCCTCGCCACAAGTCGAGCGTCCTCTATCCAGGTCTGAAGCATAATCAGTCCCGGATCCCCCCGCGGGATTGAGCCATACGGCTCCAGCTCAAAGCTCTCGGCAATCTCCCTGCTCGGATCACCCGGCACGTAAACAAATCGATATCCGTACACCAGGCCGGAAACAACATACTGGACCTCGTCCAGCAATCGCTCAAGGGCTACCTCGCGCGGAAGCGGCCGAACGCCGCCGTCGGCAACGATCGGATCAAGCTCGACCCATACCTCGGCCACGACGAACTCGTCGGCGGTAAAACCGATGGACGTCACGGTGACGAGCAGTGAAATGAATAGAACGACGGTTGCGCGACGCACGCCTCTATTATCGGCGGCTGTCCAGGAACTCACGAACCGGATTGATCCGTAATCGAATCAGGAGATAGAGATAGGCGAAGCCGAACCCCGCCAGGTGGGTAAGGTGGGCCACATTGCCCCCATTTGGGCTGATCATGCGGAAAATCTCAATTGCGGCGTAACCGACGATGAGGACCGGCGCCTTCACTGGAATGATCCCGAAAATCAGAATCGTCGATCTGGGATAGTAGGTCGCATAGGCAAGCAACACCGCAAACACCGCCCCCGAGGCGCCCACCAGCCACACGTAGTATGCGCCGGTGAGCCAGTAGACCAGCAGGCTGAAGGCTCCCGCAAGAACGCCTGAAAGGAGATAGAAGAGCAGGAACTCGCTGGACCCAACCCGACGTTCCAGCTGAATGCCGAAGAAAAAGAGACCGAGCATGTTGAACAGAAGATGCCAAATGCCGGAGTGCACGAACATGTAGCTGAAGATCTGCCACCACCAGTTCCGCACAATCACGAGCGCCGGGTTCATTGCCATGTAGTTGTAGATCGTCGGCGCAATGTAGCTGCCGATGAAAAACACCGCAACATTGACGGCGATGAGCCCCAGTGTCGCGTTGTAGTATTTGAGCGGCATTGGACGCTGAAAAAATGGTAGTTGATTCACCCGTGAAACGTACGGCCGGCCGCAGACGTGGTCAAGTGGCGTGTGGTCGGCCGTGTGCGGTCTCGAATTGTCGGCGCGAGATCGAAGCCGACGGGCGCTCTTGTGAAGCCATATACGAACGAAGAGGGTTCACGCAAAGCTCGCAGAGGGAAGACAGGAGAGGGGCCTTGGGGTTTCTTGTCGGAGAAGATTATTGGTTGCAGC